>CAXTJY010000402.1:0-4462 GCA_964244395.1 uncultured Rhodovarius sp. | reverse complement strand
GGCACCGAACCGAAGGCGCCATCGGGCAGCGCCAGCACGTCGGCCATGATGGTGATGCCGCCGCCGGGCCACAGCGTGCAGGGCGCGCCGCCCATGGTCAGCCGCACCCGGCCATCCTGCACCGCGCGCGTGAGCAGGATGGGGTTGTCGGTGACGCCGGCGCGCAAGGACCCGCCGGCGCCGGCCATGAACAGGATCGAGGTCAGCGCCGGTTCGCAGTTCTCGCCGATGCGGGCGACCGTGGCGGCGACCCGCGGCGGGATCGGGGCCGGCACGGGGCGGCAGGCCTCGTCCAGCACGAAATAGGCGGCGTCCTCGCCGGTGGTGCTGGTCATCAGCAGCCGCATGCCGGGCCAGGCGGTGGCGGGGTCGATGGCCTCGATGATCGACAGCGGCTCGGTGATGTCGGTGCCACCCCAGCCGGTGCCGGGCTGCGCCACCTGGAAGTAGCGGCCGGGGGTGGAGCGGCGGCCGCGCACCCGCACGCCCGCGGGCCGCATGTCCAGGCATCGCCCCGCCTGGTGTTCCGTCAGCACGCCGGTGATGTGGTCGTCCACCACGATCACCTCATCGACATGGCCGAACCACTGCTGGGCGAAGATGCCGATGGTGGCGGAGCCGCAGCCCACCCGCATGCGCTGCTCCGGCACGCCGTTCACGATGGGTGCCGCGCCGGCCTGCAGGATGAGGGTCGCGCCGCCGTCGATGGTGACCTCCAGCGCCTGCTTGCCGGCCAGGACCAGCATGGCGGCGCAGGTGGTGGTGCCCTCGCGCTTGGAGCCGCCGGTCAGATGATGCACGCCGCCGATGCTGAGCATCTGGCTGCCATATTCTGCGGTGGTGACGTGGCCGATCTGCTCACCCTTGTGGCGGATGGGTGCCGCTTCCGGCCCCAGATGCCGGTCGGTGTCGATCTTCGCCTTCAGGCCGCAATAGCTGAAGATGCCCTCGGTCACGACGGTGATGGTGTCGATGCCGGCATGCCGGCTGGCGACGATGAAGGGCGCCGGCTTGTAGTCGGGATAGGTGGTGCCGGCGCCGATGGCGGTGACGAATACTGCCGGCGTCTCCCCGGCGTCGAGGAAGGGGACGACCTCCGCCGCCTGTTCCAGCAGCACGAGCGGGTCGGTGCGGATGAGGCGGCCGTTCTCGTTGGCGTAGCGATGGCAGGCGCCGGCGCGGCCGGGACGTATTCGGCAGAGCACGGGACAGGCGTCGCAACGGACGATGCCGTCGGCTTCGGCGGCGCCAAATCTCTGGTCGTTGTCAGCCACCGGCGAGGCGCCAGCGATTCGTCCACTGCGCGATCCGCCAGGCGCCGACCAGGCACAGCACATGCACGCCAAAATTGACGAAGGTCGCGCTGCGGAAGTCGAGGCTGGCCGCGGATCGGGCGCCGCGCAGTGCGCGCTCGGCGTCTTCCAAGGTGGCGCCGACATAGCCCGGACCCAGGATCGCGAAGCCGTAGGCCAGCAGGATGGCCAGGCCGTGCAGCGCGGCGCGAATGATCATGCCCGCGCCATCGCCTCAAGAACCCGATAGGGCAGCGCTGGTACCCGGGTGATCACCGCCCCCGTAGCATCGCGGATGGCGGAGAAGATGGCGGGCGCCGTCGCCACCAGCGCAGGTTCCCCCACCCCCTTGGCGCCGTAGGGGCCGGAAGGCTCCGGGTCCTCGATCAGGATGGTCTCGATCGGCGGCACGTCGCCCATGCTGGGGATCAGGTAGTCGTGCAGGTTCTCGGTGCGTCCGGGGATGTATTCCTCCATCAGCGCCAGCCCCAGCCCCTGGGCGATGCCGCCATGGATCTGGCCTTCGGTCAGGGTTGGATTGATCGCGCGGCCGACGTCATGCGCGGCGACGATCTTCTTGAGGTGCACCGTGCCCAGTATCGGGTCCACCGCCAGCGCAGCGATCTGCGCCGCGAAGCCGTAGCAGGCATAGGGGATGCCCTGGCCGTTCTCGTCCAGCGGGACAGTCGGCGGGTCGAAGCGGCCCTCGCCTTGCAGAGGATCGCTAAGCGTCATCGCTGCCCCATCCACGCGCAGCACGCCATCTGACAACTCAAGGCGTGCATCTTCCCCAGCGTTGGCGCGGCGCAGGATGGCGGCGCGCAGCGCCAACCCGGCCTCCATGGCCGCCCGGCCACTGACGAAGGTCTGCCGGCTGGCGGAGGTCTTGCCGGCATCGGGGGTGAGGAAGGTGTCGCCATTTACATGCGTCAGGTCGGCCACCCGCAGGCCAAGCGCCTGGGCGGCGATCTGGTGCAGGACGGTGCTGCTGCCCTGGCCGATATCCACGGCGCCGTTGAAGAAGGTGAGCCGGCCATCCGGCGCCAGGGTCAGCCGCATGGTGGAGGGGTTGGACATACCGGTATTGCCGATGCCGTACCACATGCAGGCCACCCCGACACCGTGCCTCAGCGGGCCCGTGGCCGTGGCGGCTGCGGCGCGAAGCTGGTGCCAGTGCGGCCGCAACGCCTCCAGGCACGCCACCAGGCCGACGCTGTGTTCAAGCTTCTGGCCGCAGGCGGTGGTGTCGCCGACCCGCAGCGAGTTCAGGATGCGGAACTCCAGCCGGTCCAAACCCGCCTTGTCCGCCAGCATGTCCCACAGCGCCTCCTGCGCAATGGCGGCCTGCGGCACGCCGAAGCCGCGGAAGGCGCCGCTGGGGGGATTGTGCGTATGCACCGCCCGCGCCTCCGCGCGCACCCGCGGCACGCGATAGGGGCCGCTGGCATGCACCGGTACCCGGCCGGCCACCGTCGGGCCCCAGCTGGCATAGGCGCCGGTGTCGTAGTCGCCGTCGAAATCGAAGTGGGTGAGGCGGCCCTGCGCGTCGCAGCCGCCGCTGGCGCGGATGGCGGCGGGGTGTCGCTTGGTGCTGCTGACCATGCTCTCGCCTCGTGAATAAATGGCGCGGACCGGCCGGCTCAGCGTCCATGCGGCCACGGCCAGCATGGGCTGCAACGACACGTCCAGCTTGCCGCCGAAGCCGCCGCCACACGCTGAGGGAATGATCCGCACGGCGTCCTGCTCGATGCCCAGCACGCCGGCGACCTCTTCGCGGTCCATATATGGCGCCTGGGTTGAGGCGAAGACCTCGATGGTGTCGTTGACGCGGCGGGCATAGCCGGCCTCGGGTTCGATATAGGCGTGCTCGACGAAGCCGGTGCGGATGGCGATCTCGGCGGTGTGGATGGCGGGGCGGGGCAGTTCTCCCGCACCATGGTCGGCCCCCATGACGGCTGGAGGCGCGCCGGACACCACCCGCCCCGTCGTCAGGATGTTGCCCGGTAGGTGGGCGTGCAGCTGCGACGCCCCGGGGGCCAGCGCCGCCGCCATGTCGAGCGCCGGCAGCACTTCCCACTGCACCTCCAGCACAGCCACCTCGACCGCCGCGCGCGCCCCCACCAACGCCGCCACGCAGTCGCCGCGATACAGCACGGTGTCGACGCAAAACACCGGCTGGTCCTTGATGTGAGGATAGATGCCGAAGCCGTTGCGCCCCGGCACGTCCTTCGCCGTCAGCAAGGTCACGCCAGGCGGCGCCTCGCCCAGCGTGAAGCGGGCATGGGCATACGGGCTGCGGATGGCGCGTAGCCACAGGCAGTCCGCCGGAGCCTCGTCCGCCCCAAAGCGGGTCGAGCCATCCAGCTTGCCTGGCCCATCGATGCGCGGCAGCCGGTCTCCCACCGCGTCGCCGCTCGCGGGCGGCGGCGCGTTCAGGAAGCGATGCGCCGCCATGACCGCGTAGGTAATCGCCCGGTAGCCGGTGCAGCGGCACAGTACCCCGCCCAGTGCCGCCTCCACCGCGGCTTCGTCCGGGGTGGCATCCGTGGTCAACAGTTCGGCCGCCGCCATGACCATTCCAGGGGTGCAGATGCCGCATTGCGCCGCGCCGTGGTGCAGAAAGCTTGCGGCCAACGCCCGGCCCCAGGATGTGCCTGAAAACCCCTCGATGCTGATGATCGCCGCCCCTTCCGCCTGCGCCAGCGTTACCATGCAGGCGCAGGCCTGCGCACCGTCCAGCAACACGGTGCAGGCGCCGCAATCGCCGGCGTCGCAGCCGATCTTGGTACCGGTCAGGCCAAGTGTGTCACGCAGCACGGCGGAAAGCCGGGTCTGCGGCGGCTCGGCGATGGCCACCGCCTCGCCGTTCACCTGCAAGGTGATCGTGGCCGGGCCGATGGCGTTCAAAGCCCGAGGCTCCGCGTCACCAGGGCGCGGGCGGCGCTGAGGCGATACCCGGCGGTGCCGCGCACGTCGTCGATCGGCGTCAGTTCCAGCGGCGTGGTCGCGATAATGTCGGGCGCATCGGCCAGGGATGCGCCGGCCAACGCCGCCTCCAGCCCGCGCAGCCGCCGCGCCACCGCGCTGCACGAACCCACCGCCACGCGCGCCTCCGCCACCACGCCATCCACCACCCGCACCGGATAGCGCCGCAAATCGCGGCTCTGCCA
>CAXTJY010000401.1:0-4466 GCA_964244395.1 uncultured Rhodovarius sp. | reverse complement strand
ATGCGGACGCCCAGCGCTGGGTGCTGTGGACGCCGGAGGGCCTGTTCGACCACGCGGCGCAGGGCGGCCAGGATCTCGTCGGCGTCCACCTCAACAACGGCCGGGCGCAGACGCCGGAATGGGCCAGCTTCCAGCAGGCCTATCGGGCGCTCTACGCGCCCACCGCGGTGCGCGCGCGGCTGCGCGGCGACACCGCGCCGACACAGGCGCGGATGAACGATCTGGGCGAGGTGCGCAGCCGCATCGGCCGCCTGCCCACCCTCGCCGCCGCGCAGGCCTGCGCGGTGGTGGAACAGGACTGCCTGCCCGTCGCCTGGAGCGGCGGCGAACTCCCCGCTGGCGCCACCGCGCTGCGGCTGGGCTTCGCCGTCACCGACCGTGGCATGGGGCTGGGGCCACTGGACGTCATGGTGAACGACCGCATCGCCGTGCGCGGCGTCGCCCGGGCCGGCCAGAACAGCGTCGAAGTGCCTTTGGACCCCGGCCCGAACCGCGTCTCCGCCCGGCTCTACGCCGATGACCGCAGCCTGTTCGCAGAAGGCCCGGCCATGGAGTTGCGCCGCCAGGGGGAGGCTGCCCCCCGCCCCGGCGCCGGCCGGCTGATCGTCGTCGCCATCGGCGTGGACCAGTACCAGCTGCCGGAACTCAATTTGCGCTTCGCCGTGGCCGACACCCGCACGGTGGTGGAGACCCTGCGCTCCCGCGCCGGAGGCGTGTTCCGTGAGGTGCTGGCCACCACATTGACCAACCGCGACGCGACCCGCGCCAACATCCTGGCCGCCCTGGCCACCGCCGCGCAGCAGGCCCGGCCGGAAGACACCTTCGTGCTGTACATGGCCGGGCACGGGGTGCGGTCCGAGCCCGACCGGCGCTTCCTGTTCCTGCCCTTCGAGGCATCGACCGCCGACTTCGACAGCCTGCGTCGCACCGGGCTGGACGAGAACACGCTGGTCGCCGCCCTGGCCCGCATCCGCGCCCGCGACGGCTTCCTGTTCATCGACACCTGCCATGCCGGCCAGGTCACCATCGACAGCCTGGCCGCCCTTGGCAACGAGACCGGCCGCTTCCTCCTGGCCGCCTCCAGCTCGGTGCAGGAAGCGCTGGACAGCTATGACGAGCGCAACGGCGTCTTCGCCTTCGCGGTGCGCGAGGGCATGGGCGGGCGCGCCGCGATGGACGGCGATGGCCGCGTCTCCGCCCTGTCGCTCGGCGAATGGGTGACGCGGCGGGTGCCGCAGCTGGCGGCGGAAAAGCAGCACCGGCAGGATGCCGTCTTCCGCACCGCCCAGCGCGACCTGCGCTCCTTCCCGATGGGGGCGGTGGCGCGGTGAAGACGCACTCCATTGTGCCATGTCCACGCCATCATTTCCGGCCTAGCCTGCGGCCCTCGCATGGCAAGGGGTGGCCGTGAGCGACGCATTGAGCCTGTCGCAAAGCGAGCGTTTGCTCGAGATCACCTCGCCGCTGGGGGCGAATGTGCTCGTGCTGCGCCGGCTGGCGGTGCAGGAGGCGATAGGCCGCCCCTTCAGCATCAACGCGGAGGTGATCAGCACCAACATGGACCTGCAGGCCAGCGCGCTGGTCGGCAAGGCCATCACCTGTTCGGTCAAGACCGGGCATGCGGAGTACCGGCACTTCCACGGCATCGTCCGTGGCTTCTCGCGGCTCGGCCCCATGGGGCGGGGCCATGCAGCATACCGGCTGGAGGCGGTGCCGCGGCTGTGGCAGCTCTCCCGCACATCCGACTGCCGCATCTTCCAGGAGAAGAGCGTCAAGGACATGTGCACCACCATCTTCGGCGAGCACGACGTGGCGCCGGTGCGCTGGGGCAGCTCGGTGCCGGCGCAAAAGCGCGGCTACTGTGTGCAGTTCAACGAAACCGACCTGGAATTCGTCCAGCGCCTGCTGGATGAGGCAGGCTGCGGCTATTTCTTCGAGCACACGCAGGGCGACCACAAGCTGGTGGTGTGCGGCGCCAATGCCGACTACCCGCAGGTGCCGGGAGACCCGCAGGAAATCCGTCCGCATGGCAGCCATCACGGCGCCATTACCGTCTGGCAGCCGGCCACCGCGCTGCAGCCCGGCAAGGTGGTGACGGAAGATTTCGACGGCTTGAAGCCGGCCACGCTGAAGCAGGCCAACGCCGCCACCATCCTGGGCACGCCCAATGCGGCCAGCTTCGAAATGTATCGCTGGCCGGGCGGCCAGACGGTGCGCCCGGAAGGCGACCTTTCCAAGCTGGGCATGGAAGGCTTCGAATCCGGCGCCGACCGGATCAATGCGGTGGGCAACGACCCCACCGTCTTCGCCGGCGGCCGGCTGAAGGTTCGGCAGGGGCTGGCCCGCAGCGACGTGCAGCAGCCCGCGGTCACCTGGCTGGTCAGCTCGGTCAGCCATGAGGCCTATGACGAGACGCATATCGGCGGTGGCGGCAGCGCCGGCTACAGCAACACCCTGGTGCTGATGGCGGCCGACCGGGCCTGGCGCCCGCCCGCGCCGCGGCCGCGGCCGCCGATGCTGGGGGTGCACAGCGCCATCGTCACCGGCCCCGCGGGGGAGGAGATTCACTGCGACGAGTACGGCCGGGTGAAGGTGCATTTCCTGTGGGACCGCGCCGGGAAGCGCGACGACACCTCGTCGTGCTGGGTGCGGGTGGCGCAGAGCCATGCCGGCAAATGGGGCGGCGCCTGGCACCTGCCGCGCATCGGCGACGAGGTGTTGGTCGCCTTCGTCGATGGCGACCCGGACCGGCCGATCATCCTGGGCAGCGTGTACAACGCCGAGCAGAAGCCGATCTACGCCCTGCCGGCCAACAAGACGCAATCCGGTTTCAAGACCAAGTCCAGCAAGTCCGGCGGCGCATCCAACTTCAACGAGCTGCGCTTCGAGGACAAGAAGGGCAGCGAGGAGATCAACATTCAGGCCGAGAAGGACATGACCCTTCTCATCAAGAACGACCGCACCGAGACGGTGAAGAACAACCGCACCGAGGTGGTGGACGGCAAGCATACGGAGACGGTGAAGCTGGACCGCACCGCCACCATCACCAAGGGCAATGAAAGCCTGACGGTGAAGATGGGCGATCAGAGCACCAAGATCAGCATGGGCAACCAGAGTACCCTGGTGCAACTCGGCAATATTTCCCACAAGGCGTCGCTCGGCAAGATCGAGATCGAGGCGATGCAGTCCATTACCCTGACCTGCGGGCCGAGCAAGATCGAGATGACGCCCATGGGCATCACCCTGACGGCGATGACGATCGACGTGAAGGCGACGATGATGCTGAACACGAAGGGCGGGCTGATGGCCAAGCACGAGGCCGGCGCCATGATGATGATCAAGGGCGGCATCGTGATGATCAACTGATGGCCGACGTTCCCCCCAACAAACTCGCCGTGCCGCTGGAGCCGCTGCTGCCGCGGCTGGAGCTGGACGGCGCCGGCACCCGGCTGCTGGCCGAGCATGCCGATGCGGCGGCGGCGCTGGAGGCGCTGATCGCGGCCGAACGCCTGCCCGACGCGATGCGGTTGATCGCCCATGCGCTGCCCAAGCGCGAGGTGGTGTGGTGGGCCTGCATGTGTGCCCGGGCGGTGCCGGACCCGACGCCGGCGCCGCCGGATGTGGCGGCGCTGACGGCGGCCGAGACCTGGGTGCGCAAGCCCGACGAGGCTTCGCGCCGGGCGGCGATGGAGGCGGCGCAGGCCAGCGGCTTCCGCAGCCCGGAGGCCTGGGCGGCGGTGGGCGCGTTCTGGTCCGGCGGCAGCATGGCGCCGGAGGGCCAGCCGGTGGTACCGCCGGCGGATCACCTGACCGGGGTGGCGGTGGCGGGCGGCATCATCATGGCGGCGCTGCGGCACAAGCCGGAGCTGGCGGCGAAGCGGTTCGCGCGGTTTTTGGAAAGCGCGCGCGACATCGCGGCCGGCGGGGCCGGGCGGCTGGAAGCGGAGCAGGCCTGATGGGCAGGCCGGCCAGCCGCATCGGCGACATGCATGTGTGCCCGCTGTTGACGGTGCTGGTGCCGCATATCGGCGGGCCGGTGGCGATCGGGTTTCCGACAGTGCTGACCGGGATGATGCCGCAGGCGCGGGTGGGCGACATGTGCGTGTGCGTGGGGCCGCCGGATGTGATCGCGCTGGGGAGCTTTACGGTGCTGGTGGGCGGGATGCCGGCGGCACGGATGGGGGATCTGACGGCGCATGGCGGGACGCTGATCCTGGGGTATCCGACGGTGTTGATCGGGCCGTAGGATTTTAGGCTTGTAACCTGAGGAAGACTTAGGTATTTATAGCGTTCAATATTGGAGCGCTTGGCCATGCCTGCATCGATCCGTACCGAGGCCCAGCCGCGGGAGGCTATGCGCGACCCCCGGTATTGGCAGGCCGGGCACCCGGTTCGGGCAGCGCATGTCGACCCGGTGACGCGAGGCTTTCAAGAATTGTACGGGGCGGAGTCAGAGTAGACTTCGA
>CAXTJY010000400.1:4151-4466 GCA_964244395.1 uncultured Rhodovarius sp. | reverse complement strand
GGCCTGACGACCGAGAGCCTGCCCGTCGGCCTGCAAATCATCGCCCCCCGCCTCGCCGACCGCGCCGCACTGAACGCAGCCCTGGCCTATGAGGCGGCGCGGCCTTGGGTGAGGTGGTGCGGGTGACTCGTCAGGGGACTTGTCCCCCGACACCCCCTACCAGGGGCGACCCGCCCCTGGACCGTGGATTATGGACAGTCAGGGGGAGGGGGCCGGCGCGTCCGCCGAACCGGCGCGCCCGCTCGCCCCCTCCCCCTGACTGTCCATCCCCTGGGGTGCAGGGGCCTTTCGGCCCTTGCTGGGGGGTGCAGGGGG
>CAXTJY010000400.1:1995-4141 GCA_964244395.1 uncultured Rhodovarius sp. | reverse complement strand
CCCCCCCTTGCGGGTCACCCGCGCAACCTCACCCCAAATGCGGCAACGCCAGGTAATCCTTGCTTTGCATTTCGTTGAGGCGGGAGGCGGTGCGTTCGAACATGGCGGCGTTGTCGCCGCGTTCGTAGAGGCTGTCGGGAGTGGCGGCGGCGCTGACCAGGAGTTTGCAGCGGGCTTCGTAGAGCGCGTCGATCAGGGTGATGAAGCGGCGGGCTTTGTCGAAGTTGTCGGGGCTGAGGCGGGGGATGCCGTCGATCAGGACGGTGTGGAAGGCGTGTGCCACGGCCAGGAAGTCGGCGGGGCCCAGGGGGCGGCCGCAAAGGTCGTTGAAGTCGAAGCGGGCGACGCCGCGGGCGGTTTGCGGCACAACGACTTCGCGGTTCAGCACGATGAGGGCGGTGGGGGCGCCGCGGGCGGTGCCGGTCAGTTCCTCGAAGGCCTGGTCCATGGCGCGTTCCGCGGGGCCGTCGACGGGGGTGTGCCAGCTGGGCAGGGCGCGGATGCGGTCGCGCCGGTAGTCGCGCGGGCTGTCGAGGTGCAGCACTTCCACGTGCTTCTTGATCTCCGCGATGAAGGGCAGGAAGGCGTCGCGGCCGGGCTGGCCTTTGAAGAGATCGTCCGGGGCGGTGTTGGATGTCGCTACAACCACGACTCCTCTTGCGAACAGTGCGTCGAACAGGCGGCCCAGGATCATGGCGTCGCTGATGTCGTGCACCTGGAATTCGTCGAAGCACAGCAGCACGGCCTCGGCGGCGATGGCCTGGGCCAGGGGCGGGATCGGGTCGGCCTGGCCGGGGTTGGCCTGCCGCCAGGCGTGGATGCGCTGGTGCGCCTGCTGCATGAAGCTGTGGAAGTGGATGCGGCGCTTCAGCGCCACGTCCGCGGCCTCGAAGAACAGGTCCATCAGCATGGATTTGCCCCGCCCCACGGCGCCGACGATGTACAGGCCGATGGGGGCGTGGGCGGCGCCGTCCTCCGAGCCGCGCTTGCGGAACAGGCGGGAGAGCAGGCCCCCGGTCTCCGGCGGGCGCGGGGCGTAGCCGCGCAGCCGGAACCACAGTTCCTGCAGGTTTTCCATGATCAGCGCCTGCGCCGGGTCGGGCGCGTATTGGCCGGCATCGATTCGGGCGCGGTAGGTGGGCAGCGGGCCGCGGGCGGGGTCCGGGGCCAGCGCGATGGCGGCGGGCAGGGCGTCCATGATGCGGTGCGGGATAGCGCCGCCCCGCGCGGCTGGCTACTCCATGCACCACCCATGGCTGACGATGATCGACTGCCCGGTCAACGCCTTGCTGCCGTGGGCTGCGAAGAACAGGGCGCAATCCGCCACATCCTCCACCGTGGTGAATTCGCCATCCACCGTGTCCTTCAGCATGACGTTCTTGATGACCTCCTCCTCGGTGATGCCCAGCGCCTTGGCCTGCTCCGGAATCTGTTTGTCCACCAGCGGCGTGCGGACGAAGCCGGGGCAGATGACGTTGGCGCGTACGCCGTGCTGGGCGCCCTCCTTCGCCACCGTTCGCGCCAGGCCCAGCAGCCCGTGCTTGGCGGTGACGTAGGCCGACTTCAGCTTCGACGCCTCCTTGGAATGAACGGAGCCCATGTAAATGATGCTGCCGCGCCCGGCGGCGTACATCGGCTTGATGCAGGCCTTGGTGGTCAGGAAGGCGCCATCGAGGTGGATGGCGAGCATCTTCTTCCAGTCGGCGAAGGGGAAATCCTCGATCGGATGGACGATCTGGATGCCGGCATTGCTGACCAGGATGTCGACGCGGCCGTAGGCCTCCATGACCTTGGCGACGCCGGCATTCACCTGCTCCTCACTGGTCACATCCATGGCGACGGCCATGGCCTTGTGGCCGGCGGCCTCGAATTCAGCCGCAGTGGCCTGCGCCGCGGGCAGGGCCAGATCGGCAATGACGGCGATGGCGCCGGACTCGCAAAAACGCTTGGCGATCTCGCGGCCGATGCCGCTGGCCGCGCCGGTGACGATGGCGACCTGGCCTTCGAGTGACTGCATGGCGATGTCCTTATGCTGCGAGGTAATCGTGTTCGACGGTGCCGAGCGCGAGGGTGATGTCGGCCAGGATATGGGTGGCGGACAGCACTTCCAGCACCGGCAGCTGGGCGACCGGCGCCAGCGGGTGCG
>CAXTJY010000400.1:1308-1985 GCA_964244395.1 uncultured Rhodovarius sp. | reverse complement strand
CAACGCCGCCGGCCCGGACCAGGCGCCCTTCAAAATGATGTCCATCAGATAATATTTCACCAGCTCGCACACCCGCGGGCTGCCATCCACGTCGGGCAGGATCTTCAGCAACCAGGTCGGGTCGGCCAGTGATTTCAGCACGGTGTCGTGGTCCAGCGCCTTGTGCTTGAAGCCCATGCTGCCGGTGGCGACGCGCACCGGCCCCATGTCCAGCGTGCCGACCAGCGTGTCCAACTCCGCCCGTAAGGTCGGGCTGCCCAGCTTCTTCGGGAAGCCCCACAGCTCGCGGCCGCCGGCGATGGGTGGGTCGCAGTCCAGGTACATGGAATGGGTGTAGCCGCCATCCACGCTGTTAAGCGTCACCGGGATCACCTGACCACTCTCGGTGTAGTCGCCGAAGCCGGTGGAGTTGGGCATGCGGATGAATTCGTACTTCACGATGGGGTCGGCGATCTGCAGCGGCTCCGGCACCACCGCGCGCAACGCGTCAGGGTCGGTGCGGTAGCTGATGATCAGGTATTCGCGGTCGTAGAAACGGTAGGGGCCGGGCGGATAGGATGGGCTTTCCAGCGGCATGGCAAAGGCACTCTTCAGGACCTCGGCGGCGTTCATGCGGTGGCCCTCAGATAGTCGTGGATGATGGTGCCGTGCGGCAGGGTCATGTCCGCCACCACATG
>CAXTJY010000400.1:0-1296 GCA_964244395.1 uncultured Rhodovarius sp. | reverse complement strand
CGCCGGCCCGGTCCAGGCGCCCCGTACCACGATGTCGGTAAAGGCGAACTGCACCAGCTCGCAGATGCGCGGGCTGCCATCGACATGCGGCATGATCTTCAGCGTCACGCCCGGCCGGCCCACCGCCTCGGCCGCCTGCGCCTCGCCCATGGTGGCGTGCTTGAACCCCATCGAGCCGGTGGCGACGCGGATCGAGCCATGGTCAAGATGGCCGACCAGCGTGTCGTGCTCCGCCGCCAGCCCCGGCTGCGCCAGCTTCTGCGGAAAGCCCCACAGCTCCCGCCCGCCGGCGCTGGGCGGATGCGCATCGACGAACATGAAGCGCAGGTAGTTGGCCGCGGTGCCGTCCGGCAGATGCACCGGGATGGACTGAGTGCACATTTGGTAGCGCCCGAAGCCCGTGCTGTCCGGCATAGCGGTGAAGACCAGCCTGGCCTCGTCGCCGGCGGCCGTCAGCGGCTCCGGCACCGCATGGGCCACGGCGCCCGCGTCGCTGCGATAGGCGATGGTGAAGGTCTCGCGGCCGACATAGCGGTACGGCCCGCGGGGATAGGCCGGGCTGGTGAAGGGCATCGCATAGCCCTGGGCCTTGATGGTGTCGGGCTTCAAGCGTGATCCTTCGCATGATGGTGGGGCTTGGGGCGCAGCACGTCGAAGGTGCGCACGCCGATGTGGTCCGGCATCGGTACCGCCCAGGGCGAGGCGGCCAGCGTGGCGGTGGCGTCGGCGTGGCCTTGCGCCCAGCGCTCCTGCATGGTCTGGCGGCTGAACTCGTAGTCCTTGGACTTGCCCTGCATTCGGGCCGGCCGATAGATCAGCTCGACGATGTCCATGTGGGTGACGCAGCCGAAATTGCGCAGGGTCTTCGCCTCCTCCATCTGCAGCAGTTCGGGCGGCAGCCGCTCCAGCAGGTTCTTGATGTGGTGGCGCACGCTATGGGTGAAGCGGAACTGGTCGGTGCCGGCGCGGGTGCGGCTGGAATAGCGGATGTCCTTCTCGCGTTCGCTCACCTGGTCCAGGTCGGCCGGCAGCGGCCCCTGGGCCGGAAAGACGTCGACCTGGAAGGCGAGCAGCGAGCTGCGCGGCGTGCTGTTCAACGCGTATTCCAGCGGCGTGTTGGAGACCATGCCGCCATCCCAGTAGAACTCGCCGTCGATCTCGACGGCGGGGAAGCCCGGGGGCAGGGCGCCGCTGGCCATAATGTGGGCGGCGCGGATGGGCATTTTGTGGTTGTCGAAATAGGCGAAGTTGCCGGTGCGCACATTGACCGCGCCGACCGAGAGGCGCATCTCGCGC
>CAXTJY010000399.1:0-4472 GCA_964244395.1 uncultured Rhodovarius sp. | reverse complement strand
CCCGCTCGGCCGCATCGGCGCAATCCTGCCGGCTGCCCGGCACCAGCTCGATGGTCGCGCCGGCAGCGCGGGACTGCACCGTCTTCGCCGGCGACGTGCTGGCCGGCACCATGATCTTGGCGGTCATCCCCCCCGCCGCGGCATAGGCGGACACGGCGGCGCCGCCATTGCCGGAAGAATCCTCCAGCACATCCATCACCCCCTGCGCCCGCAGCAGCGACAGCATCACCGAAGCCCCGCGATCCTTGAACGACCCCGTCGGCATGAACCACTCGCATTTCAGCAGCGCCGTGCCGCCGCCTATCGCCAGCTCGACGATGGGCGTGCAGCCCTCGCCCATCGTGATCGGTGCATCGCACGGCATCGGGAAAGCGGCGGCATAGCGCCAGATGCTGCGCTTGCCGCGGTCGATCTCATCCCGTCCCATCCCCGGCAGCGGCGTCAACAACAGCGGCTGATGGTCGTCGCCGCACCAGCGCGGCGTGTCGAGCGGCCAGGTCTGGCCGGTCCGGGGATCGATATAGTCGGGCATGGCCCACAGGGTTGCGCGCCCCCCGCCCCGCTGCAAGCCTGCCGGCATGGATCAAGAACTCGCCACTCTCGCCCAGGCCCTGGTGCGGATCGACAGCCGCAGCAGCTTGTCCAACATCCCCGTCGCCGAACGGATCGAGGCCGAGCTGACCAACTTCGAGGTCGAGCGCATCGACTACACGGACGCCGCCGGCATACCGAAACGCGCCTTGGTCGCCCACCGCGGCCCACCAGGCGGCTTCGGCCTCTCCGGCCACATGGACACCGTGCCGGCGACCGGGTGGGAGACAGACCCCTGGTCCGGTCATCTGGACGACCAAGGCATCCTGCACGGCCTGGGCAGCGTGGACATGAAGGGCGCCGTCGCCGCCTGCATCCTCGCCGCGCGCCGCACCACCGCCCCCGCCACCCTGCTCATCACCGCCGATGAAGAGACGACCAAGGCCGGCGCCCGAGCCATCGCCGAGCGCAGCGCGCTGGCCCGCGCGCAGAACCTGCGCGGCATCTTCGTCGCCGAACCCACCACCCTCACCCCGGTGCGCGGCCACCGCGTCCACATCCAGTTCCGCGCCGAGGCCGAGGGGGTGCAGGCGCATTCCTCCACCGGCCAGGGGATCAACGCCAACTGGGCGATGATCCCTTTCCTGGCCGAGATGCGCACGATCCATGAACGCCTCCGCCAAGACCCCGCCCTGCAGGACGAAAAGTACGACCCGCCCTTCAGCGACTTCAACCTGGTGCTGGACAACCACGGCACCGCCAGCAACGTGACGGTGGCGCGCAGCACCGCGCACATAAAATTCCGCTACAGCCGCAGCATCGATCCACAGCCTATCCTGGACAGCGTGCGCGCCGCCGCCCGCCGCGCCGGCATCGCCCTGCACGAGGCCCGCGAAGGCGCCCCGCCCGAATTGCGGCTGGACCACCCCCTCGTCGCCCTGGCCGTCCGCCACACGAACCGCCCGGCCACCACCGCCCCCTACGGCACCGATGCGTCCGAGCTGCAGGACATTGCCCCCTGCGTCATCCTGGGCCCCGGCGGCATCGGCACCGCGCACACCCCGCATGAATGCGTCCCCCTGGCCGACCTCGAAGCGGCGTGCGAACTTTTCCAAAGGTTGCTGCAGGAAACGCCATGAATGATTTCGCCTCGCTGGACCCGCTGGTCCGGCCCCGCTCCATCGCGATCATCGGCGCATCGGACGACGCCACCCGCATCGGCGGCCGGCCCATCGCCTACATGCAGGACCAGAAGTTCCAGGGGGCGATCTATCCGGTCAACCCGAAGCGCGACGTGATCCAGGGCATCAAGGCCTACAACGAGATCGCCTCGCTACCGGCGGTGCCCGATGTGGGCCTGATCGCCGTCGCCGGCGACGCCGCCATGGTGGCGGTGGAGCAGCTCGGGCAACTCGGCTGCAAAGGCATCATCATGTTCACCGCGGGCTTCGCGGAAATGGACGAGGCCGGCGCAGCGAAGCAGGACGAACTCGTGCGAATCGTCCGCCGCCACGGCATGCGCCTGCTCGGCCCAAACTGCCTGGGCCTGTTCAACGCCGCCATCGGCTTCTACCCCATCTTCTCGTCGAGCTTTGAGACCGGCTGGCCGCTGCCGGGGCGCATCGGCATCGCGTCGCAATCCGGCGCTTACGGCACCCATGTCTATTCTGTCGCCCGCAACCGCTTCCTGGGCACTCCGGTCTGCATCACCACCGGCAACGAGGCCGATGTGGCGTTGGGCGACGTGCTGGGCTGGATGGCACAGGCGGAGGAGGTGGACGTCATCTGCGCCTATGCCGAAGGCATTCGTGAAAGCGAAAAGTTCCTCGCCGCGCTCGACCTGGCCCGCCGGAACAAAAAGCCGATCGTGATGATGAAGGTCGGCCGCAGCGCCCTGGGCGGCGAGGCGGCCAAATCCCACACTGCCTCCATCGCGGGCGACGACGCGGTGACCGACGCCGTCCTGCGTGAATTCGGCGTGCTGCGCGCCCGCAACACGGAGGAGGCGCTGGACATCGCCTACGCCGCCACCCGCCGCATCTACCCCGTGCACAACACGCTGGGCGTGCTGACGGTGAGCGGCGGCGCGGGCGTGCTGATCTCCGACGCGGCCGAGGTGCTGGGCTTCGACATGCCCGCCATGCCGGAGGCCGCGCAGGCCGCGCTGAAAGCAAAGATCAGCTTCTGCGCACCACGCAATCCGGTGGACTGCACGGCGCAGACCTTCAACCAGCCCAGCATGATCGGCGAATTCGCCGAATCCCTGGTCGTCGATGGCGGCTACAGCTCCATCCTGGGCTTCTTCACCCAGGCCGGCGGCAGCCGCAGCATGGGGCCGCACATCCGCGAGCAGATGGGCAGGGTGATGCGTCAGCACCCCGGCCGGCTGTGGTGCATGAGCGTGATCGCCTCGCCGGAGATGGTGCAGGAATACCAGGCCGACGGTTTCCTGGTGTTCGAGGACCCGACGCGCGCCGTCACCGCCCTGCACGCCATGGAGTTTTTCGGCAAGGCGTTCGCCGCCACGCCAATGGCCGCGCCCGCGCTGCCCACGGTAACCTTGCCCGCCGCCACCCCCACCGAGGCGGAGGCCAAGCGCATCCTCGCCGCCGCCGGCGTTCCGGCGGTGCCCGAGGCCGCCTGCGCCACGCCGGAGGCAGCCGCGCAGGCGGCCGAGACGATGGGCTTCCCCATCGTGCTCAAGATCCTTTCGCCGGACATCATCCACAAATCCGAAATTGGTGGAGTGCTGCTGGATGTGACCGATGCCGCCGCCGTCCGCGCCGGCTTCGCCACCTTGCTGTCCCGCGCGGCCCAGCACGCGCCGCAGGCCCGCATCGAAGGCGTGCTGGTGGCCAAGCAGATCAAGGGCGGCACGGAAATGGCGATGGGAATCGTGAACGACCCGGTGTTCGGCCCGGTCGCCATGGTAGGGCTGGGGGGCATCTTCATCGAGGTGCTGCAGGACGTCGCCTTCCGGCGTTGCCCCTTCGGCCCTGCTGAGGCCGAAGCGATGGTTCGCGGCCTGAAGGGCTTCGCCCTATTGGATGGTGCGCGGGGGCGGCCGAAGGCCGATCTGCCCGCCCTGGCGACCGCGTTGTCGAACCTCAGCACCTTTGCCGCAGCCGCCGGCCCGCGCCTTCGCGCGGTGGACATCAACCCCTTGTTTGCCTTGCCCGAAGGCTGCTTTGCGGCCGATGCTGTGCTGGAATTGGCGACCGATTAATGGCGTGCTAATCCTTCCGGCGTAGGGGAATGTCACGCCTGCTGTGGCGCTTTTGCCACATTGTGCGAAACATGCACAGAACTGGCTAGCATCTGCTGAAAGTGGTGCTAAAACAGGCTCCGGATTGTGGATGATTGAGCAATTCGATTCCGCCTCGGCTCGGCTTACCAGGCTGGCGCGGTCGGAATGCAAAACAGATTTGAGGAGAGATAGAATGAGTCTCAAGAAAACCCTGCTGGCCGCGACCGTTCTGTCTCTGCCTTTGGCAGCGCAGGCGCAGCCGGTGACCGGCGTGTATGTGGGTGCCGGTGGCGGCATCAACTACCGCACCTTCGCCCAGGATACCGGCATCCGCGTGAAGCCCGAGCACACCGGCTGGGTGGGCGTCGGCTCCGTGGGTTACGGGTTCGGCAACGGCTTCCGGGTCGAAGTCGAAGGCAACTACCGCTACAATGACGTGCGCCGTTCGCAGATCCCGACGCTGGGTGGCACGGGCGTGTTCCGCGGCACCACGGGCGCGCTGCGCACCTACGGTGGCATGGTCAACGGCTTCTACGACTTCAGCCTCGCGAGCTTCGGCCTGCCGCAGATCATGCCGTATGTCGGCGTCGGCGTCGGCTATGGCGTCAACAACTGGGATCGCGTCACGCTGCGTAGCCCCAGCGGCGCCGGCCTGATCCGCTCGACGGACAGCAACGGCAACCTGGCCTATCAG
>CAXTJY010000398.1:0-4478 GCA_964244395.1 uncultured Rhodovarius sp. | reverse complement strand
GTCAGGCTCATAACCTGAAGGTCACAGGTTCAAATCCTGTCCCCGCATCCCTTTTAGACTTGCGACATGAACGCCTCGGCAACCCTGCCGGGGCGTTTTCGCTTTTCACAATCGCTAACTACCAAAGCCCGGCGAGTTGGCGGCCAACCGTCAGGCACCTGGCGGATCACCCCCACGCGGCTCATCCACCTCAAGCGTACGCGCACCAGACGCTACCCCCAACTTCTGTCCTTGCCACATCGGCACAACAACCGCGGTCTCGAATGCGCCCACCCGCCTGCCAGGTCAGATCTCGCATCCACCTCAGCCGCATTCGCGGAACGCCAGCTTGGGAGACAACCAGCGAGGCCGCTCCTCGAACCAGAGGGGATTGCACCGGCAGCGGGCCTCTATCCTTCCCGTCTCAGTCCTTTCTCACCGCCATCACGACCCGCGACCCACGTATTGCGTGAACAGCACCATCCGCCTAATGCCATCTCGGCCTCTGGCTGGCGTTACCCCGATCACTCATGGGCTTAAATGTGCAAATACCGACGTGGCTTACGAGATGGCGGACCGGTCTCGCACGCCTGACCTCTGCCCGGGCGCCCGTGCGCCAGCCTTGGGAACGGCCTTATGCGGGCAGGGCCACCACTGACGACATATTCCACTGCTTCCGGCTGCTCCTGGGTCGCCATCCACATCGGGAGGAGTGGGAAGGTCACGCCGGGCGCGCCGGCGAAGAGCTGTCGGGCCTCGTTGCCGGCTACCTGCGCAGCCTGGAATTCGCCAATCGGGGCCTGCTGAACTCGCCCGCCTCCGAGCAGATCGCCAAGGTGCAGCTTGAAGATTTCGCCATCTATGTGGCGCCCGACGATCTCGATGTCGGCCGTCATGTTCACGCCGGCGTGTATGAACCCGACGTCACCGCCGTGTTCCGACGGCTGCTGAGTCCGGGCATGAACGTTTTGGATATCGGGGCCAACATCGGCTATTTCAGCATGCTTTCGGCCGGCTTGGTCGGGGCAGGCGGCCACGTCCTGGCTGTCGAGCCCAATCCGGCCAACGCTCGCCTGCTGGAGGCGAGTCGTCGGCTGAACGGCTACGATCAGGTCACCGTCGCCCAGTTCGCCGCCGGCCGCGAAACCGGGCTGCTGGCGCTGCATGTGGCGCAGTCCAACGGCACCACTTCCAAACCTTCGGCCGAGTTGGAAGCCCTTCTCTCCGCGCAGACCGTGCCATGCATCGCCATCGACCGTCTTGTCCCCGCCGATCGACGGATCGACCTCATCAAAGTCGATGTCGAGGGCGCCGAATACAACGCTCTGCTAGGCTGCACCGCCATCATTACGCGGGACCGCCCAGCCATCATCAGCGAGTTCAGCCCGGAAATGATGCCAGGCATTTCCGGCATTTCCGGCGAGGAATACCTCCGCTGGCTCTCGGGCCTAGGCTACGGCATCAGCGTCATCCAGCCTGACGGCGCCACGGCGCCAGCCACGCGGGACGCTGCCGCCATCATGGCCGAGTATGCGGCGCGCGGGCGCGACCACATCGATCTCCTGGCCACATGACATTCGTCTCCTACGCGCAGAACTTCGAGGATGTGCTGCTCTGGCGCGCGCTAAAAGGGGTCGGGAATGGCTTCTACATCGACGTCGGCGCTGCGCATCCGGACGGCGATTCGGTCACCCGCGCCTTCTATGATCGCGGCTGGCACGGCATCAACGTCGAGCCGACCTCGGAATATTTCCTCCGGATCGCGGCCGCCCGGCCGCGGGACGTCAACGTCCAGCTCGCCTTGTCCGACACCCCGGGCCACTTGGATTTCCACGTCGTGCCCGGCACAGGCCTGTCCACCATCGAAAGCGCGGTGGCGCGGGACTATGCGGCGCAGGGTCTGACCGTCGAGACCAGGACGACGCCGGTCGAGACGCTGGCCGCGCTTTGCCGCCAGCACGCCGCGCCCATCATCCATTTCCTCAAGGTCGATGTCGAAGGCGCCGAGCAGGCTGTTCTGGCGGGAGCGGATTTCGGCGCCTTTCGTCCCTGGATCGTCCTGATCGAAGCCACCCGGCCGATGTCCACGGAGGAGACGCATGCCGAGTGGGAGCCGATCCTGCTCGGCGCCGGCTATCGCTTCGTCTGGTTCGACGGATTGAACCGGTTTTACGTCGCGGCGGAGCATCATGCTGCGCTGGCTCACCATTTTCGCACGCCACCCAACGTCTTCGACGACTTCCTGCGCGCCGCCGACACCGAATGGGCGCGCCGCATCCACGCCGCGGAGGCAGCGAATGTGGAACTGCGCGAACGTGCGACGGTGGCCGAGGCCTGGGCCGCCACCGCGGAGGATCGGGTCAGCGGTGTCTATGCCGAATTGCTGCGCAGCCAGGCCGCCACCGTGGGCGAAATGCGCACGTCGCTGCAACGCGCGGCCGGGGAAGAGCGCCAGGCGGCCACCGCGATCAAGGCCGACCTGGAGCGGGATCTCGCCTGGGAGCGCGAAAGGGCGCGGGTTGCTGAGCTGAAGCTGGGCTGGATGCTGGCCAGCAACTCGTGGCGCATCACCAAGCCCATCCGCCAGGTCACCGGCCTGCTGCGCCGGCCCCCGCCCGAGGACGCGCCGGCGGTACCGGCGGTGGACGCGCCCGCGCCTGCTGCACCCACACCCACACCCACGCCCCAGCCCGTGGCCATTCTGCCCATGCCGGCATTGCCGCGTGATGCGCCGCGACAGCCCCGCGCCGTGCGCCGGGTGCATCAGTTCCATTCCGGGTCCGCGGTAGGCGACGCCGTCACCAATGCCATGCTGCTGACCCGCCGGGTGCTGCGCGGCATGGGCTACGCGAGCGAAATTTTCGTCGAGCACCGCGACCCACGGCTGGCGCATGAACTGCGAATGCTCGCCGAAATCCCTCGGCACGGCGACCAGGTGCTGATCGTCCATCATTCGATGGGGTTTGACGCCTTTCCGCGCGTACTGGCGCTCGAAGCCACCAAGATCCTTTGCTATCACAACATCACTCCGCCCGAGCTGCTGGCCGGCAATCCCACCATGCAGTTTTATGCGGAGCTTGGTCGGCGGCAGCTTGCGCTATGGCGGCCGCATGTCGCGGCGGCGCTGGCGGTCAGCGACTACAACGCCATCGAGCTTCGCGGCCTGGGTTTCGACCCGGTACTGACCTGCACGCTGCTGTTCGACATCGAGGCGATGCGGGCCCGCGCGGTGCGCCGGCCCGCTATACCGGTCGGTTGCTTCACCATCCTGTTCGTGGGGCGGGTGGCGACGTCAAAGGGCCAACTGGAGCTGATCGCCGCCTATGCCCGCTTTCGCGAAGGCTTCGCTGGGCCGTCGCGCCTCGTGCTGATCGGTTCGATCGAATCCGGCACCGGCTACCTGGAAGCGATGGGCTATGCCATCGCCGATGCCGGCATCACGGAACACGTCCTCATCCTCGGCCACATTCCCGATTCCGAGTTGGAAGCGTGGTACGCGACGGCGGATCTGTACGTCTCGCTGAGCGCCCATGAGGGCTTCGGCGTCCCACTGATCGAGGCGATGACGCGCGGCCTGCCGGTTCTGGCCTGGGGCAGCGGCGCAGTGCCCTACACGATGGCTGGCGCCCCCGGCATGCTGCTGTCCCGCGACGCCAAGGCCGTGGCCGAGCGCATGCTGGAACTGGTGAATGAGCCCGGCGCCCTGGCGGGGCTGCGCGAACAGCAGCGAATCGCGACGAGCCGCTTCCGTCTCGACCAGCAGCTCCCCAATCTCACCCTGGCCCTGGCGCTGGCAGGGGCGGCACCGCCCGCCGGGCTTTCGGATCGCGCGGCGATGGACGAGCACCTGCTGATCACGGTCGCCGGCCATGCCAGCGGCAGCTACAGCCTCTCCTCGGTCAATCGCAGCCTGGCGCTCGCGCTGGAGGAGGCGCGGCCCGGACAGGTTCGACTGGCCTCGACGGAGATCGACGGCCCGGCCCCGATCACCAGTCTGCCGGCGGACATCGAGGACCGGGTCATGGCGCTGGCCACCCGGCCGGCATTCGTCAGCGGCCCGCACCTCATTGTCAGCAACCGCTACCCCATCCTGGTGCCGCAAGAGCCGGGCGCCCTGCCCCTGGCGCTGTTCTACTGGGAGGAGTCGCTCATCCCAGCCGCGACGATCGAGACGCTGAATGCGGGTTTTGCTGCGGTGTTGGCACCCACCCGGTCCGTGATGAAGTCACTGGTGGATTGTGGCTTGACCATTCCGGTTCGGCTGCTGGGCCAGGCGCTGGATCTGACGCCGTTCCAGGCCATCGCCAAGGCGCGTCGGGCAGCGCGGACCGGGGTGGTGACCTTCCTGCACATTTCCTCCTGCTTCCCGCGCAAGGGCGTGGATGTGCTGCTGGCGGCCTATGCGCGCGCCTTCCGTGCCGGCGATCCAGTGCGGCTGGTGATCAAGGGTTTCCCCAACCCGCATAACGATGTGGCGCAGCAGCTCGAGGCGTTGCGGC
>CAXTJY010000397.1:0-4487 GCA_964244395.1 uncultured Rhodovarius sp. | reverse complement strand
GCTGTATTTGAAGAAGCCGAGGACCGCGAGATTGGCCCCGATGCCGGCGGCCAGGGCCAGTGCGGTGAAAGCGATGATGCGCATGACGCTCTCCTGTCTCTGCCGGCAGCCAATTTGTCCGCCGTAGCGATGTTGTAACGCATCGGCTTCGATAGAGGTTACCAGCTTCACTGAATTGTGTTGATAGGCGCCGCCTATCAGTCGGCCGTGGCGCCCGACGTTCGCACGGCCGCGCCCCACTTCCCCACCTCATTCCGAAGGAACTCCGGGAAGGCATCGACACCGATCGTCGACGGCTCGATGCCAAGGCCGCAAAGCCGACCTGCTTGGCTGGCGGAAGCGGCCGAGATGGCAGCACTCATTCGCTCCAGCAGTGGCCGTGGCGTGCCGGCCGGTGCCGCGATGGACTGCCAGGCCACCGCCTCATATCCCGGCAAGGATTCGGCAATGGTCGGAAGCTCGGGCCAACCAGCCAATCGGGCGGCAGTGGAAACGGCGAGGCCGCGCAGGCCGCCGGCACGCAGTTGCTCGGCCTGTGGGGGAAGATTGTCGAGCATCGACTGGATTCGCCCCGCCACCAGCTCGGTCATCGCCGGCGCGGTGCCGCGGAAGGGGACATGCGTGGCCTGGAAGCCGCCCTGGGCGCGCAGCAACTCCATGGCCAGATGGCCGATGGTGCCGACGCCGGGCGATGCGTAGGTGATGCCCTGCGGCTGAGCGCGGGCAAAGGCCAGGAACTCCGCCACGCTGCGCGCCGGCACCGCCGGATGCACCGACAGCAAGTTGGGCACCACGCCGATGACGGCCACGGGCGCGAAGTCCCGCAGCACGTTGAAGGGCAGGGCGCGGTACAGGGTGGCGTTGGCGGCGTGGGCGGCGGCCATGACCAGCAAGGTCGTGCCGTCCGGCGCCGCGCGCGCCACCAGTTCGGCCGCCAGGTTGCCGCCGGCCCCGGTCCGGTTTTCGACCACGGCGGCAACGCCCAGCGCCTCGCCGATGGCTTGGGCGGCCAGGCGGCCCAGCAGATCGGCCGCGCCGCCGGCCGCGTAGGGGCAGATGACCCGGATCGTGCCGGACTGCGCCAGCGCCAGCGCCGGCGTGGCCAGCAGCAGGCGGCGCCTCATGCCCGCCGCCCCTCGGCGACCATTGTCTTGCCGATGAGCAGGCGTTGCACGTCCGACGCGCCCTCGAAGATGCGGAACAGGCGCACATCGCGGAACAGCTGCTCCACTACCGTGCCGTGCATGTAGCCCATCCCGCCATGCAGCTGCAGCGCCCGGTCCGCGACGCGGCCGGCCATCTCCGAGCAGAACAGCTTGCAGCAGGCGATGTCCGCCACCAGCGGGCCTTGCGCCTCGCCGGCGGCATCGAAGGCGCGGGCGGTTTCCAGGATCATGCTGCGGCCGGCGAGGATTTCGGCGCGGCTGTCGGCCAGGCTGGCCTGGACGAGCTGAAACTCCGCCAACGCCTGCCCGAACTGCTGGCGCTGCAGGACATAGGCCAGCGCCTCCTCCGACAATCGCTGCGCCTGGCCGACGCAGGTGACGGCGACATGCAGGCGGGCGTGGTTGATGCCGCGCATGGCGGTCTTGAAGCCGCCGCCCTCGCGGCCGCCGATCAGCGCGCTGGCCGGCACCCGCACATCGTCGAAATAGACCTCCGAGGTGGCGGAGCCGTCCTGGCCCATCTTACGGTCGGCGGCGCCACAGCTCAGGCCCGGCGTGCCGGCCGGAATGATGAAGGCGGAGATGCCGGCGGCGTCGCGGGTGCCCTCCGCGGTGCGGGCCATGGTGATGAACACGTCGGCCTGGCGGGCGTTGGTGATGTAGCGCTTGGTGCCGTTCAGGACATAGTCGTCGCCGTCGCGCCGGGCGCTGGTGCGCAGCCCGCCGGCGTCGCTGCCGGCCTCCGGCTCGGTCAGGGCGAAGCTGGCGGTGACCTCGCCCGAGGCCATGCGCGGTAGCCATTCGGCGCGTTGCGCATCGGTGCCATTGTACAGGATGGGCTGGCTGCCCAGGCCGATGGTGGTGCTGAACCGGGCGCGATAGACGCTGGAGGCGCGCGTCACCTCGAACATCACCCGCACCTGCTGCTCCATGGTCAGCCCAAGGCCACCGAAGCGGGTGGGAAGGGAGATGCCGAACAGGCCGGCATCGCGCAGCAGTTGGGTGAGGTCGTCGGGCAGGGTTTCCTGGCCATCGAGGCGCGGTTCGGCGGGGATCAGCTTCTCGCGGACGAGGCGGCGGATGGAATCGAGATAGGTGTCGAATTCAGCCGAGGTAGGCAGCAGCGCGTCGGGCATGGCATCGTTCCTCTGCCCCGCTTGATCGGCCGGGCTTGGCGGAAGCGTGATGCGGCGGGGTGGCCCACGTCAACCGGGCGGCAGCACCCGGCGCAGGAAGGCGGCCGCCACCTCCGGCGCGCCAGCCGCGGTCAGGTCCCTGTGCCCAGCCTGTGGCGCCTGCCACAGGGTGACCGGGGCCGTGGCCGCCGCGGCCACCGCATTGCCCAGCGCGGGTGGCACAACCTCATCGCGCGCGCCCTGGACGATCAGGATGGGTATTTGCACCGCACCGATGCGGGACAACGTGTCGTACCGGTCGCGCAGCAGCAGCCGCGCCGGCAGCCATGGGTAATGCCACCCGGCCAGCGCCAGCAGACTGGTGTAGGGCGATTCCAGCACCAATGCGGCGACATCGCCCGGCCGCTCCGCCGCCAGCCGTGCGGCGATGCCGGTGCCCAGCGATTCCCCCCACAGCACGATCCGGCCCGGTGGCACGCCTTCCGCCCGCAGCAAGTCGAGCGCCGCCGTCGCATCGGCGAGCAGCCCGGCCTCACGCGGCTCGCCGGGATTGCCGCCGAAGCCGCGCCATTCCACCAGGATCGCACCCCAGCCTTGCCGCTGGAACTGCCGCACGCGCCCGGCCCGGTTCGCCAGACTGCCGCCATTGCCATGCAGGAACAGGATGGTAGGGGTGGCCGTCGACGCCGGGGCCACCCGCCAGGCCAGCAGCGACAGGCCGTCCGCCGTGCGCAGCCGCATCGCCTCCACGCCTGTCAGCCCCAGCGCCGCGGGCGCCGGCGGCGCCTCGTGCGTCGGGAAGTAGATCAACCGGCCCTGCAGCCACCACAAGGCCGCCCCGGCGAGCAGGACGGCCAGCAGCCCACCCAGCAAAATCGTTTTCATCGCCCGATCCCCAGGCCCCCCTGCAAGACGCGCCCGCGCAGCGTATCTTTGGTCCATGAACCAACTGTTCACCCCCGTGACCTTCGTCAAGCCGCCCCGCCCGATGCCGGCCTTCACCAAGGCGCTGCGGGTCGAAAGCCCGTTCCAGCCCAATGGCGACCAGCCCACCGCCATCCGCGAACTGATCGCCGGGGTGAATAACACCGAGCGCGACCAGGTGCTGCTGGGCGTCACCGGCTCCGGCAAGACCTTCACCATGGCGAAGGTGATCGAGGCGGTCCAAAAACCCACCCTGATCCTGGCGCCGAACAAGACGCTGGCAGCCCAGCTCTACGGCGAAATGAAGTCGTTCTTCCCCGACAACGCCGTCGAGTATTTCGTCAGCTACTACGACTACTACCAGCCGGAAGCCTACGTTCCGCGCACCGACACCTACATCGAAAAAGACAGCCAGATCAACGAGCAGATCGACCGCATGCGGCACGCCGCCACGCAGTCGCTGCTGGAACGCAACGACGTCATCATCGTCGCCTCGGTCAGCTGCATCTACGGCATCGGCTCGGTCGAGACCTATTCCCGCATGGTGGTGAAGCTGGAAAAAGGGGGGCGGATCGAGCGCGACCTGCTGATCAAGGCACTGGTCGAGCAGCAGTATCGCCGCAACGATTCCGCCTTCCAGCGTGGCTGCTTCCGGGTGCGCGGCTAGAGCGTCGATCTGTGGCCTTCACAGCTGGAGGACCGCGCCTGGCGCGTCAGCCTGTTCGGCGACGAGGTGGACGGGATACGGGAATTCGACCCGCTGACCGGCGAGGTCACCGGCGAGCTGGAAAAGGTCAGCATCTACGCCAACAGCCACTACGTCACGCCGCGGCCCACGTTGAGCCAGGCGGTGCAGCGCATCAAGCAGGAATTGAAGGAGCGGTTGGAGGTGCTGCACGCCTCCGGCCGCCTGCTGGAGGCGCAGCGGCTGGAACAACGCACCGTCTTCGACATGGAGATGATGGAGACCACCGGCTCCTGCAAAAGCATCGAGAACTACTCGCGCTACCTCTCCGGCCGGAACCCCGGCGAGCCGCCGCCCACCCTGTTTGAATACCTGCCGGACGATGCGCTGCTGGTGGTGGATGAGAGCCATGTGACGGTGCCGCAGATCGGCGGGATGTTCCGCGGCGACTTTGCCCGCAAGTCGATCCTGGCCGAGCACGGCTTTCGCCTGCCGAGTTGCATGGACAACCGGCCGCTCCGCTTCGAGGAATGGGAGGAGTTCCGGCCGCAGACGGTGTTCGTCAGCGCCACGCCG
>CAXTJY010000396.1:0-4494 GCA_964244395.1 uncultured Rhodovarius sp. | reverse complement strand
CCCTGGGGGGTTCTGTCGCCGCATCACGGCAACTTACGAGTGTGCGGCGCCAGCGTCCATCTAATGTGCTGCATTTACGACCAGCAATGCCAGCGCCTACATGAGAATTGCACGTATGGTGGCGCATGTGATTAAATTATGGTCAGTGCTGAATGGGGAGACGGTGCCGTTCGGAAGTCGCGGGGTCTGCCCTGAAGGGGCATGGCATGATGCGAGCCATGGCCGATTTGTGCGGTGCCGCACAATAAAGCTCGCGTGTCGAAGTCAATCCATGCAATACATGGTAAGCCGAATTGTCCGAAGTCGAACAATTCCGGCGAGCTTGGCAGTTCAAATCGTCCGTGCAATAGGAATTACATCGTCGGCAACTATGCCTCTGGGCGCCGGCGACCGAGAGACACGTGTGCTCCCCCCAGGTCGCCCCTTCTGGAAGCGAGCACACGTTGTCACAGGAATCGTTCCAAAACCGCTTGCTGAACGCACTCCCCGCCCCCAGCTTCGCCCGCCTGGAACCCTTGCTCGAGCGGCTGGACCTGCCGCGGGGATTGTTGGTCACGGAAGCGGACACGCCGATCAAGTGGATCCTGTTCCCTGAAAGCGGGCTCGTCTCGGTCGTGAACCGGTCGTTCAGGGGCCGGCAGCTCGAAATCGGGGTATTCGGCTGGGAGGGCATGGGCAGCACCGCACTTGTGCTGGGGTCCGACCGCACGCCGCACGCCGTCTTCATGCAGGTGCCCGGCGCAGGCCACCGCCTGCCCGCACAGGCGTTCCAGGCGGCGCTGGCCGAGGATGCCGAGCTGCGGGCGGTGATGCTCCTCTACGTGCAGGCGTTCATGGTCCAGCTCGCGCAGACCGCGCTGTCCAACGGCACGTGCACGATCGAGCAGCGGCTGGCGCGCTGGCTGCTGATGGTGCGGGACCGCTCCGCCACCGACGAGCTCGCTCTCACGCACGAGTTCCTGGCCATCATGCTGGGCGTGCGCCGGACGGGCGTCACGCTCGCCATCCACATGCTGGAGGGAGCGAACCTGATCCGCGCGCGGCGCGGCGTGGTGACGATCGTCGACCGGGCCCGCCTGCAGGAGACCGCGACCGATGGCTACGGCCCCGCCGAGGCCGAGTACGAACGGCTGCTGGGCCGAACCATCAATCCGAACCCGCCGTGACCATCGGGCTGCCGAAGGCCGGCACGGTGCCGATGATCCGCCGTGCGGCGGACAACGCCTGACCGACCACCTGGTCCATGTTGTAGTAGCGGTAGGTGGCGAGGCGCCCGACGAAGGTGACGCCGGGTGTCGCATCGGCCATGGCCTGGTAGCGGGAATACAGCGCCGCGTTGGCCGGGCACGGCACGGGATAGTAGGGATCGCCCTCGGCCGCGGGGAACTCGCGGCACAGGCTGGTGCGCGGATGTGATTGCCCGGTCAGGTGCTTGAACTCGGTGATCCGCGTCCACGGCACCGTCCGGTCCGGGTAGTTCACCACGGCGACCGGCTGATGCACCTCCGTGTCCAGCGTCTCGTGCTCGAAGCGCAGCGAGCGGTAGGGCAGGCGGCCGAAGCGATAGCCGAAGAACTCGTCGACCGGACCGGTGAAGACGGTGTGACGGACCGCCAGGCTGGTGCGAAGGTCGGCATAGTCCACGCCGCACCGCACCGTGATGCGGGGATGGTCCAGCATGCGCTCGAACAGGGCGGTGTAGCCGTCGCGCGGCATCGCCTGGAATGCGTCGTCGAAGTAACGGTCCTCGTCGTCGGTGCGGGTCGGGATGCGCGCGGTGACCGACTTGTCGAGCGCACCGGGGTCCATCCCCCATTGCTTGCGGGTGTAGCCGCGGAAGAACGCCTCGTACAGCTCGGGTCCCACGGCCGCGAGCACGACGTCCTCGGCGGTGCGGATCACGGCCGGCGGTGTCGAGCGCGCGGCGAGGAAGGCGGCCACCTCGCCGGGCGACAGGTTCAGGCCGAAGAACCTGTTCACCGTCGTGCGGTTGATGGGGATAGGCAGCAGGTCGCCGCCGACGTGGGCGAGCACCCGATGCCGGTAGGGCCGCCACGCGGTGAAGCGGCTGAGGTATGCGACGATCTGGTCGGAATTGGTGTGGAAGATGTGCGGGCCGTAGCGGTGGACCAGCAGGCCTGCGGCGTCGTGATGGTCATGGGCGTTGCCGGCCACGTGGTCGCGCCGGTCCACCACGAGGACGTCGTGCCCGGCCGTTGCCAGGCGCTCGGCCACCACCGCGCCCGCGAAACCGGCGCCGACGACGAGGATGTCGGGTCCGGTCCCTCCGACGTGGTCCAGCATGGCCGCTCCGTTCGTTGATGAACAAATAGCGCCAGAGAACCTCATTGGTTCTGGCGGGGCTCTCGAATCGTCCTGTTTCGAACGGCTGTCGCGAGGCTTCGGCCGCCGGGGCCTGCTAACGCGGCATCCCGGCGTAGGCGAGCAGGATGACGTAGCCCGCCACGCCCATCGTCGCGTGCAGGATGACCGCAAGCCCGGGGGGCCGCCGGCGGCGGAGCTGGGCCACCGCCACGACCAGCCCGCCGAGCAACGCCAGGCCGAGCATCCAGATGGCGAGCCGCCCGAACCCCTGCGCGTCGGGCGCCGCCCAGGCCGCCGCGGCCAGCAGCGCCGTGCCCGCCGCGGCAATCAGCCCGTGCGCCGCGCTCGCCCAGCGCCAGGCGCCGCGGACGGGGCGTTCCATCAGCCACAGGCACGCGAGCGCGATGCCGCCGGCGACCGCGGCGCCCAGCACCCAGACGGAGGCATCCAGAGCGGGCACGGCTACGCGGCCGCGGCCTTCGGGTGGGCGCGGAACGGGATGCCCAGGTTCTCGCGCAGCGTCGCGCCCTCGTAGGCCGTGCGGAACAGGCCGCGCCGCTGCAGCTCGGGCACCACGGTGTCCACGAACTCCTCCAGCGGGCCGGGGTAGTACGGGGACAGCATCGTGAAGCCGTCGGCGGCCCGCGCCTCGAACCAGTGCTGCATGCGGTCGGCCAGGCCGGTGGCGGTGCCGACGAACACCATGTGGCCCAGGCTGAAGGTGAAGCGGCGGGCGAGCGCGCGGATGGACA
Organism: uncultured Rhodovarius sp.; assembly: GCA_964244395.1. Classification (GTDB taxonomy): domain Bacteria; phylum Pseudomonadota; class Alphaproteobacteria; order Acetobacterales; family Acetobacteraceae; genus Rhodovarius. Next base: position 1,417 of record CAXTJY010000396.1, on the reverse strand, counting down.
GGTTCTCGCGCCGGGCCAGGTCGATCATCATGGCCTGGCGGGCTTTCGCGGCGTTGCTGGGCGGCAGGTCCGGCAGCGGGCCGTCCATCGGGAAGCCGCGCAGGTCCAGCGTGCCGGCCAGGCGCTGGATGGCGGCCAGCGCATACTCGTCCGATGCCTCGGCGAGCATCGCCTCGTAGCTGTCCAGCGCCTCGGCCTCCGTCGCGCCCAGCACGAAGCGGATGCCCGGCATGATCTTCATGTGCTCCGGGTTGCGGCCATGGGCGGCGGCGCGGGATTTCAGGTCCCGGTAGAAGGCCTGGGCCTCGGCCAGGTCCACCTGGGCGGTGAACACCACGTCGGCGGTGCGGGCAGCGAGGGCGCGGCCGGGCTCGGAGGAGCCGGCCTGCGCGACGATGGGGTGCCCCTGGGGCGGGCGGGCGACGTTGAGCGGGCCGCGGACGGCGAAGTGATCGCCCTTGTGGGCCAGCAAATGCAGCTTCGACGGCTCGATGTAGCGGCCCGTCGCATGGTCGCGGATGACGGCGTCGTCCTCCCAACTGTCCCACAGTCCGGTGACGACGTCGTAGAACTCCTGCGCGCGATCGTAGCGCAGGGCGTGGTCCATGTGCGCGTCCTGGCTGAAGTTCTGCGCCTCGTCCACGTTCTGCGACGTGACCAGGTTCCAGCCGGCCCGGCCCTTGCTGATGTGGTCGATGGTGGCGAACTTGCGGGCGATGCTGAACGGGTCGTTGTAGGTGGTGGTCGCCGTCGCCACCAACCCGATCCGCGACGTCACCGTCGCCAGCGCCGCCAGCATGGTAAGCGGTTCGAGGCGGACGCACCGCGCCGCTTCGGCCAGCGCCTGCGCGTTCCTGCCCGACAGGTAGTAGGCGGGCGCGACGGCGGCGCTGTCCTGGAAGAACAGCATGTCGAACAGGCCGCGCTCGGCGATCTGGGCGAAGCGGACGACCTCGTCGAACGCCATGTCGGTCGGCAGCGCACCCGGCATGCGCCAGTGGCCCGGCGGGTTGTTGAAGGCGGTGAGCTTGATCTGGCGGGTCAAGTCTAGGTGCCGCCCTTCCGCACCGAGGTCGCCATCGTGTACTGATCCGCCCGGGGCGACACGGACAGGTCCTTGCGGATGCCCCAGCTCGCCTTCACGTGGAACAGCGGCAGCACGTCGCGCTGCGCCATGGCCTGGCGCACCGCCTGCTCCGTCACGCGGTCGCGCTCCGCCTCGTCGAACGTCGCGTCGGCCTTCGCCAGAAGTTCGTCCAGCTTCGGGTCGCTGGTGAAGTTGCGGTTGCTGGCGCCGATCCCGCGCTGCGGGTTGGACGTGCGGACGATGTTGTTCATGCCCTCGTTCGCCATCCCGCTGGTGGAGCCGAACATGGAGATGGTGGCGCTGAACTCCGACGAGCCGGTCGGCAGGATG
>CAXTJY010000395.1:0-4499 GCA_964244395.1 uncultured Rhodovarius sp. | reverse complement strand
GGCCGCAATCACGGGGCGCCGCATCGCCTGCGCCTCGATCACCACACGGCCGAACGCTTCCGCGTCGGTGCTGGCATGGACCACGATGTCGGCGGCCAGCAGCGCCGTGGGCATATCCGAGACATGGCCGGTCAGCACCGGCTGGACGCCGCGGGCGGCGGCCAGGGCGCGGAGTTCGGCCGCGTAGGCCGGCCGCCCCTCGCCAAGGAGCACCAGGCAGGGCGCCGGCAGGATGCGCGACAGCGCTTCAATCAGCACCGCCTGGCCTTTCCACCGGGTGAGCCTTGCCGGCAGCAGGATGATGGGGGCCGTGTTGCCGGCGCCGGCCGCCGCGCGCCAGGCCTCGCGCAGGGCAACCACGGCGCCGGGCGATACGCGGTTGGGGTCGAACGCCGCCGTATCGACGCCCCGCGGGATCAGCCGAATGCGCGACGCGGCGCCCGGATGCCGGGCGAGGATATGGGCGCGGATGAAGTCGCTGATGGCGATCACCCGCTCGCCCCGCGCCATGACGGCGTTGTAGAGGCGCTTGCCGGGCAGGTTCTCGTTGTAGGTGCCATGCCAGGTGGTAACAAAGCGGGCCGGGCCCAGCCGCGACGCCCGCCAAGCCGACCAGGCGGGCGCGCGGGACCGGGCGTGGATGATCGCAATCCCCTCGGCCCGTATCAATTGTGCCAGCGCAGCACCGTTCGCCCAGATGTTGAGTTTGCGCTCCAGCGGCAGGGTGAAATGTTGCGCGCCGAGGGCCTCCAGCGCCGGCACCAGCCGGCCACCGGCGCTCGCCACCAGCGCCCTGCCGCCGGCGGCAATCACAGCGGCGGCGATTTCGAGCGTGCCGCGCTCCACGCCGCCCGCGTTCAGCGCCGGCAGGACCTGCAGGACGGTGGGAAACATCGCGGGTTGTGTGCCCGCGCGCTGGCTATCCGTAAAGGCTGTCGATGTAGCGCATCGAGGGCGGGGCGGCCGCGCGTCGCCGGGGCGCCGAGGCCGGGCTGCGCGCGGTGGGCCGGGGCATCGGCGCCTCCGCCGCGCCCGGCTCGGGCAACGACATGAAGTTGGCCGCCGCGGATGTGCGCGCCATTAACGCCTGCATCTGCGGGTCCTTGTCGCCATCGGGCTGCATCAGCGCTTCCATCGGGCAGAAAAACTCATGCGCGGCCGGCATCTGGCTTTCGGCGAAGCCTTCGTAATGCTCCTGCCTGAGGCCGTAGAGCACCCGGATGTCGCGCACCGGCAGAACCACGGGTCCGACCGGTTCGGCGGTGAACATGGGCAGCAGGCGCCAGCGGGGCAGGGTGGTTTCCGGCAGGGTAGGCGCCAGCAGCCAGGGCAACGGGCAATACACCTGCAGGCAGCCGGTGCTGGGAGCGAAGCGGCTGCGCTTGTCGAGCAGGTTATTCATAGTGCTGCAGGCTTCGATGCACAGGATGTCCGCATAGGGATCGGCCGGGTCGGCGCTGAAATGCAGCCACAGCCCATCCGGCAGCGTGCGCAGATGACGGCTGCCGGGCAGTTTGAGGAAGGGCTGACAGGCCTTGGCCCAGTTATCAGGTCTCGCCCGTAGCCAGGTGCCAGGCTGCTTCACGTTGCGTGGCATGCCGGGAGGACGTTGCGGCCACGTAGCCAACGACTGCCGCACCCGAGAATCGAGGGAAGTGCACGCAGGGTAGCTCGGATAGTCGCCCATGCCGGGAATTCCACTCTCTTCATACAACCTATGAGGGAATGAACATCATGGTGAGCTCGCCCGGAAGTGACTTGTTAACCTATGCCCTCATATTTTCGTTGCAAAAGAGTGACTGTTGCCTATTGGACACGTTGCCTTCGCCTGAATTGCTCACGAACGCGCGACGAGTTATCCCCAACTCTCAGCTTCGCGTGTCGATAGGCTTATAGTCCCGAACCGCCGCGCCCGTGTAGATCTGCCGCGGCCGCCCGATGCGCTGCGCCGGGTCTTCCACCATCTCTTTCCACTGGCTGACCCAGCCGATGGTCCGCGCTACCGCGAAGATCACGGTGAACATCGACGTCGGGATACCCATCGCCTTCAGAATGATGCCGGAGTAGAAATCAACGTTGGGATACAGTTTACGCGAGATGAAGTAGTCGTCGGTCAGCGCGATCCGCTCCATCTCCATCGCCATCTCGACCAATGGCTCGTCGGTAATGCCGAGTTCAGCCAGGACTTCGTGACAGCTTTCCTTGAGGATCTTGGCACGTGGGTCGAAATTCTTGTACACGCGGTGGCCGAAGCCCATCAATTTGGTGTGGCTGTTCTTGTCCTTCACCTCGGAAATGAATTGCGGGATTTTGTCGGGGGTGCCGATCTCGCCCAGCATCTTCAGCACCGCCTCATTGGCGCCGCCATGCGCCGGGCCCCACAGCGCGGCGATGCCGGCGGCGATGCAGGCAAAGGGATTGGCGCCGGTCGAACCTGCCAGCCGCACCGTGGAGGTGCTGGCGTTCTGCTCATGGTCAGCGTGCAGGACCAGGATGCGGTCCATGGCCTTCTCCAGCACCGGGCTGACCACATAGGGTTCGGCCGGCACGGAATTCAGCATGTTCAGGAAGTTACCGGCGTAGCTGAGGTCGTTGCGCGGATAGACGAAGGGCTGCCCCAGCGCGTATTTATAGGCCATGGCCGCGATCGTCGGCACCTTGGCGATCAGCCGGAACGCGGCAATCTCACGCTGCCGTACATCGGTCATGTTGATGTTGTCGTGGTAGAAAGCGGCGAGGGCGCCGACCACGCCGCACATGATCGCCATGGGGTGCGCATCGCGGCGGAAGCCATTGAAGAAGGCGCGAATCTGCTCATGCACCATGGTGTGATAGGTCACACCCTTCTTGAACTCCGCCAGTTCAGCGGCGTTTGGCAGGTCGCCATTCATGAGCAGGTAGCAGACCTCGACGAAATCGCTGCTCTCCGCCAACTGCTCGATCGGGTAGCCGCGATACAGGAGCACCCCGGCATCGCCGTCGATATAGGTGATCTTGCTTTCGCAGCTGGCGGTCTCGCCATAGCCGGGGTCGAAGGTGAAAATGCCGAGGTCGCCGTAGAGCTTGCGAATGTCGGCCACCGGAGTGCCTATGGTACCCTCCAGCAATGGCAGGCTGGCGCTCTTGTTGCTGCCGTCGAGGGTGATGGTGACGGAGCCGGTCTTGGTGGCACTCATGCGCTGCGATCCCTCAGTGGCGGCGCCGCGGGCAGCGTGCGCCGGTTCATGTTGCGGTGCAGCTTAATCCAGCCGCGGCGCTTGTCCATCTGACCCCGGACGGGTGAACGGCTGGTATCAGCGCGCCGCCCACATGCCCCGCTGCGCGGCGCGGGCTGTCTGCTCCAGCGGCGCGAGGGCAGGCATGGCGGCGGCATCGGCGATGGCCCAGCCAGCGGTCACCAGCGACCCATTGACCTCGACGCCGCCGGCTCGGCAGATGCCGAAAGCGCGGCCGAAGCGGTCCTGGCCCTGAATGCGGCATTCCACCGTGCGGTCGCGCACCAGCCGGGCCAGCTCTGCCGCCGCCATGCCGCCGCAATCCGGCACCGCGCCGCAGGCCTGCCCACGCGCCGGCGCTTCCACCCCGTACAGCCGCAACACCCGGTCGCCCAGCCGCAACGTCTCTCCATCCACCACCCGCACCTCGGCCGCCGAAGCGCGCCAATCCGGGGTGCGCGGGGCCGAACCCATCAACGCGCCCGGCCGCAGCACCGTCACCAGCATCACCAGAACGCCGGCGGAGGCCAGCAAGGCCACGAGCCGGGCCATTCCGCGGGCTGGGCGTGCTGGTTTGAAGATACGGCGCCGTTGCATAGACCGAGCGTTAACCCGCCAATGTCGCCCGTGGCAACCCATCTGTTTCTGCATATTTCGAGATCGTGATAGGTCAAAGACTTGGGCCGGATCGTTCATCCCGGCTGCTCAACCGGACTCCCAGAACTGTCGGGCCTTGCGCCATCTGGACCAGGCCGCCAGGGCGGCGTCGCGGCTGCCGCCGGCCCGGCCCAGCGCCAAACCCTCCGCCACCCCCAAAGCCCAGCCGCGCGTGCCAAGCTGCCGAACCAGGTTGCGTGCCACCTCCGTGTCATTGGCCAGACCCAGGGCTTCCTGCAGCTTGGCCAGGCGCCGGAGATAGCGGCGGGACGGCGCGCCGTCCCATAGCGGCGCCAGCAGTTCGGCGGCGTAGCGGAGCCGTTTCCCGTCCAACCGCAGTGCGTGCAGGCGGGCTGGCGGCAAGGCCTCGATCTCGGCGCCGGCCCGCTTCAGTCGGCGATGGCGCTTCGCCAGGATCTCCGCCGCGAAGCCGCGCAGCTGGCCCTGGGCCGGCATGGCCTCCAGGTGCTCGATCAGCCCGGCGCCTTGCCACAGCAGCCCGCGCAGCGCGGCGCCGCCCAGCAGCGGCGGCAGGGCGGCATAGGCGGCCAGCCGGGCGGCCGCCGCCCGCCGGTGAAGCGGCACCAGCCGGGCATCGTCCGGCAGCGTCTCGGCCAGCAGCCGCCC
>CAXTJY010000394.1:4250-4546 GCA_964244395.1 uncultured Rhodovarius sp. | reverse complement strand
GAACGGCGGGCACCCAGCACGGTGTACCGGCCGCGATCGGGGTGGACGTAGTACATGAAGTGCATGACTCCCTCCCACTCCTCATCGGTCATGGGGCGCCAGGGCACTGGCTTGGTGAGGCGGGCGGTGACGCCGGGCGGCGGGCAGCGGAAGTTCCTGAAGCGGCGAAGGGACATGGCACAGGGTCCTGACGAAAGGCTGCCTACTCTAAGCTATTAATCCTATGAAGTCAATAAAATCTTATTTATGTCGCGGGCGGGGCAACCACCGTCATGGCCGGGCTTGACCCGGCCATC
>CAXTJY010000394.1:3736-4240 GCA_964244395.1 uncultured Rhodovarius sp. | reverse complement strand
GCGGCGGGCGGCGGAAGTTCCTGAGCGGCGTAAGGACATCGGGGCGCTCCTAATAAAGCTCCCGAAATACGATATAAATCCTAGACAATCAAGGATTATTCTCCGCTACCTGCAAGCCTGGTCAGCATACGTACCGCCTCCAAGAGAGTTCGAGGGGAGAGTCCTATTACGTCACAACCCCCCCGCCCCGAGTTAAGATATCAACAGTCACGGTCAGTTAGTTCTGGCAACGCGAAAGCCTCGAGTCGAGATACGCTGTCCGGGGGTAACTCCAGTCGCGGAAGCCAGCGCGGGCAACCCAGTTGCTACTGTCCCAGGAAGCCCCGCGCACGATACGTGATGGGCAGTGGCCGGTCGTCCTGGGCTCGCCATTCCTCGGCGGCCTTCGCAAATTTGCATCATCCCAGCAATCCTGAGTCCATACCGCCACATCGCCCAACATGCTGTGTAGCCCGAAGGCGTTAGCGGGGAAGGTCCCCACAGGCGAAGTGTGAGCGTATCCAT
>CAXTJY010000394.1:2902-3726 GCA_964244395.1 uncultured Rhodovarius sp. | reverse complement strand
CACCGGAAATACGAACTGTCTACCACCCACGGCCCCGAGGCGGCCCGAGACAAATCGCGCAGGTTGGCATAAGAGCAAGCAGTCTCACGCCCTCCCCACCAGCGCGGCCCGGCAGTCCCCGCCCGCGCTGCGTATTCCCACTCCGCCTCGCTCGGCAGCCGGTAGGCTTGCCCGGTGATACGCGACAGCCAGGCGACATAGGCCTGTGCGTCATCCCAAGAGACACACACCAACGGATCGGTTGCCGTCTGGCTTATTCCAGGACGTTCCCAGTTCAGCTCGTGCCCAATATCAAAAATATTGACTTCATCAGCCCCGTGACGGGTGCCCACAGGAATTGCCGGGGCGGTAGCTGGTGGCACGGACAAAGGTACTGAACTCCGTCCGCGTCAAAGGATACTTGCCCAGCGCGAAAACGGTAGCGAAGCGCACACGAGTTGGCATAGAGCGTCCTCTACGATTAGACGGCACGCCCTCTGCTTCTTCCTCTCCCGCTTGCACGCCCATGGTGAAGCTTCCAGCCGGGATTACCACCATTTCCGGACAGCCTTCGCAGTCGCGGAAGCTCTGCCCCACCCCTACTGGAAAGCCACTTGCCAATGGAAGTGATTCGCCGCGCGCCGGAGGCACTGGCTGAGGTGTCGAAGGCGCAGCCTGCTGCGACGGCGGCGGCCGGCGCAGCGCTTCTAGCCGGTTGCGCGCCAGCGCCGTAAACGTGCCAGTGGGATATTGTTGCAGGTATGCCGAAAAATCCGCCTCATTCTGGCTGGAGTGGATGCTTTGCCAGAAGGCCAATTCTGCCGGGTCTCCGCCGCCGGGCGCCG
>CAXTJY010000394.1:0-2892 GCA_964244395.1 uncultured Rhodovarius sp. | reverse complement strand
CCTGCCAGGAACAATTCACGCAGCAGCCCATCGTTGCTCCAAGGCACCTGCGCTCCATTACTGCCCCGAGCAACCTCAGCCCGCACCCGGGTTAGCGCCCCACGCAATTCAAGCCCCTGCGTTGGAAGATGCCGCAGCAGAGCGGCGGTAAACGGGCTGTTACGCAGGCGGCCATCCGCCGCCACGGCACCGGGCGAAGTCGAAAATGCCACCAGCGTCCCTTGCGCCTCGGTCATTTCGACCCTCGCGAGCCCTCGACTGACGCTTCGCGTCCCGCCGGGACGCACCATCCGCGCGATCAGCGGATTGTCTCGGCAGGCGTCTAGGATCACCACCCGCGCCGCAGCACCTTCCATCAAGGCCAGCACGCGACTGAGCCCTATCGTCTCATCATCAAGGTCACGCACATCCGACATGCGGGCATCCACGGGGATAAGGAAATTTTCGGCGCGGTCCCGCTGGCCCATCTGAACGCCATGGCCGGCGAAGAACAGCAGCGCCACCTCGGCGCCGCGTACGGCATCGCTGAAGTCGCGCAAGGTGCGGCGCATTGCCGTCAAGGTCTGGTCACGCTCCAATAAGACCTGGAAGCCAAGGACGCCCAGTGTGGCCGCCATTGCCTCGGCGTCACTGGCAGGGTTGGCAAGCGGCGAAACGTGGCGGTAGGCGCCGTTGCCGATAACCAGTGCAACCCGTCGCCCCTGCGCCATCGCCTCCATCGGCAAAGCAAAGGCCAGAAGGAACAGCAGACCTGCCGAAAAGCGGAAGCGGGAGCTTGGGAAAGACATAAGACGACTTAGGCTCCGGCTTTTGGGGAAGGGAGTGTGACTTCAGGCGGCGCTGCGCTCAAGCAGAACCGGATGATTCGTGAGACTACGCCCGACCCGAGACCGGCCGCCTCATCGCCGCGCCCGGTTCAGAAACGCCAGCCGCTCGAACAGATGCACATCCTGTTCGTTCTTCAACAGCGCCCCATGCAGCGGCGGAATCGCCACCTTCGCATCGTTGCTCCGCAGCACCTCGGCCGGCATGTCCTCGATCATCAGCAGCTTCAGCCAGTCCAGCAGCTCGCTCGTCGCCGGCTTCTTCTTCAGCTCGTTCACCTCGCGGATCTGGAAGAACACGTTCAGCGCTTCGCTCGCCAGATCCTTCCGGATGTCGGGGTAATGCGCCTGCACGATGCGCTCCATCGTCTCCCGCTCCGGGAAGCGGATGAAGTGGAAGAAGCAGCGGCGCAGAAAGGCGTCCGGCAGCTCCTTCTCGTTGTTGCTGGTGATGATGACGACGGGCCGCTGCCGGGCCACCACCGTCTCCCGCGTCTCATAGACGTGGAACTGCATGCGATCGAGTTCCAGCAGCAGGTCGTTGGGAAACTCGATATCCGCCTTGTCGATCTCGTCGATCAGCAGCACCACCCGCTCATCGGCGGTGAACGCCTCCCACAGCTTGCCCTTGCTGATGTAGTTGGCGATGTCGTGCACCCGTGCCTCGCCCAACTGGCCGTCACGCAGGCGGCTGACGGCGTCGTATTCATACAGCCCCTGCTGTGCCTTGGTGGTCGATTTGATGTGCCACTCGATCAACGGCGCCCCCAGCGCCATCGCCACCTGCTGCGCCAGCACCGTCTTGCCGGTGCCGGGCTCGCCCTTCACCAGCAGCGGCCGGCCCAGCGCCACGGCGGCGTTGACGGCCACCTCCAGGTCGCGGGTGGCGATGTAGTCGCGATTGGATTTGAAGGTCGCTTGCATGGCGCGGAATGTCCCCTGGCCTTGCATCCCGCGCAAGCGCGGGGCTTGCACCCGGCGCCGGCAGCACGCTACCGGCGGCCATGCGCCTGTACTTCATCGCCCTGGTCATGCTGGGCATCGCCGGCTTCATCGAGAACCGTTGCTCCACGCCCGGGCTGCGCCCGGCCGATCCGAAGGCAGACCGCGCCTTCCGGCTGCTCGGGCGCAGCGCCTTCGCCGTCTGGCTCGGCCTGCTCGCCTGGGGCTTGGTGCGCTACCCCTGGTGGCAGCCGGTCTCGGCCGCGGTGGGGTCGCTGGCGGCCAACGCGCTGGTGCTGCGGGCGGGGATCCGGCCGTGGTGGCCTGGGTTGTCGATGGGCCTGGCCCTGGCCGGCATGGCGGCGGCGAGCTGGGTGCTCAGCCGCCAATAGAGCCTGGAGGCGAATTGCCGCCGTGGTGGCCCGCCTTGTCTACGGCCAGACCGGGCGGCTGGCTGTGGCGAGCTGGGTGCTCAGCCGCGATTAGGGTTTGGAGGCGGAGTGCCGCCGTGGTGGCCTGCCTTGTCTAAGGCCCGGCCGCTGGCTGCGGCCAGCCGGTTGCTCAGCCGTCAATAAGCCTCGGAGGCCGGGGCCCCGCTGGGCGCCCGCCGCAGCCGGATCGGCTGCCCCGGCACGAAACGCTCCACCCCGTTCTCGTCGCGGATGAACAGGTCCCGGCCGGGCCCCGCGGCGCGCGGCGCGGCCGGCACCTGCGGCTCCGCCAGCACCGGCGCGTCCAGCGTAGCCGGCCGGCGGCGGACGACCCGGCGCGGCGCCCCCACCGGCGCGGCACCCGGCAGCCGTGATCTCGACGGTGCTCATGGCCGCGTTCGTCGTCGGCATCGCGTCGGCGTTGAAATACGGCGTGCGGATGGTCCGCACCAACCCGCCGCAGTTGTTGTAGCAGCTGTTGTACTGTGCGGTGCAGACGGCCGCATCGGCCATGCAGTTGGGCGGCGGGGTGCAATTGCCCGAGCCCGGCCGGCAGCCGTTGAACCCGCGCGAGATCGCGCCCTCCGTCGCCAGGCAGGCCCCTCGCTCGGAGCCGCCGTCCTGCCCGCATTGCACCCGCTGGATGTCGCATTGCTCGATGCAGGCGGCCGCGCTGCCGCCGGCCATCGCGTAGC
>CAXTJY010000393.1:2573-4561 GCA_964244395.1 uncultured Rhodovarius sp. | reverse complement strand
GTCCCCGTCATCGTCGAGACCGGCCCCGAAACCCGCTACCAGCCCACCCCCGAAGCCCTCGACGCCCTGCATCCGCCCCCCGACGGCCTCATCGTCGCCAGCCCCTGCAACCCCGCCGGCACCATGCTCGCGCCCGATGAGCTCCGCGCCCTGGCCGAATGGTGCGACTCCCGCGGCGTCCGCATGGTCTCCGACGAGATCTACCACGGCCTCCACTACACCCGCCCCATCGCCACCGCCGCCTCCTTCAGCACCACCGCCATCGTCATCAACAGCTTCTCGAAATACTTCTCCATGACCGGCTGGCGCGTCGGCTGGATGGTCCTGCCCGAAGACCTCGTCCGCCCCGTCGAATGCCTGGCGCAGAACCTCTTCATCTCCGCCCCCCACATCAGCCAGGTCGCCGCCGAGGCCGCCTTCGACTGCACGCCCGAGCTGGACGCCAACGTCGCCCGCTATCGCCGCTCCCGCGAGCGCCTGCTCGCCGCCCTCCCCGGCGCCGGCTTCCCCGCCATCGCCGCCGCCGACGGCGCGTTCTACATCTACGCCGACCTCGGCGCCCGCACGAACGACAGCCTCGCCTTCTGCGCCCGGATGCTGGCCGAGGCCGGCATCGCCGCCAGCGCCGGCGTCGACTTCGACCGAACCCGCGGCCACCGGACGATGCGGTTCAGCTATTGCGGCCCGGAGCAGGACATGGCTCAAGCCGCGTCCCGGCTGGGAGAATGGCGCTGACGGGCACGATCGACCTCGCCGGCCTCGCGCAGGCCCACCGCGCCCTGGGCCTCGTCCCGGACGAGCGCCTGCTATGGGCCGCCGCTCCCCCCTCCCCGGCCTCGCCGTTGCGGATCGTCGGAACGCCCGCCGACGAGGCGTTCCTGCACGCCTACAACGCCCCGGCCTGGGGCGGCGGCCCCATCGCCTGCCAGTTCGTCCGCGAGGTCACCCTCATGGGCTCCGGCTACCTGTTCCACGGCACGGACGTCGTCACCGATGGCTCCGAACTGTCCGACGTCGCCGCCCAATGGGTGGCGCAACCCATGCCGGACAGCCCGAACGCGGTGCCGCCCGCCACCGAACGCTGGATCGAAGGCTTGACCATCGTCGGCATCGCGCCCGGCCACCTGATCTACGGCCACTGGCTGCTGGACTTCATCCCCCGCTTCATGATCGCCCGGGACGCCCTCGGCCTGGAGTTCCACGCCGCCCGCATCCCCCTGCCACACGACACCCCCCGCTGGGCGCTGACCATGCTCCAGGAGTTCACCGGCGCCGACCCCAAGCAGTTCGAGTTCTACCAGCGCGGCAAGGAGCGCCTCGCCCTGCGAACCGCCTGCATCCCGTCCTATGCCCACCAGCACTACGGCTTCCATCCCTACACCGAGTCGGTCTTCGCGGCCCTCGGCACCCGCCCCATGCCGGGCGGCCCGAGGAAGCTCTGCGTCTCCCGCGTCGGCTTCGAACGGTCGACCGACGGCATGCACAAGATCTTCCAGAACCGGGAGGAATTCGAGGCGATGGCCCAACGCCACGGCTACCGCGTCGTGCGGCCCGAGACGATGCCCCTGCGCGACCAGGCCGCGCTCTTCGCCTCGGCGACCCACGTGATCGGCGAATTCGGGTCCGGCCTGCACGGCACCGTCTTCGGCCCCGCCGGCCAGCGCGTGGGCTTCATCCGGTGCCCCAGCGCCATCCAGTTCCGCATCGGCGCCATGCGGCGGCAGCCCAGCACCGTGGTCATGCCCGCAGATGACCGCGTCGCCCCGAGCGGCATCCTGGAATACACGCTCAGCCCGGCCGAGATGAAGGACTTCTTCGAAGCCAACGAGGCCTGACGCGCGTCAAGCGTGCCCGGCGGCACCCGACAGCAGCAGTGGATCGATCCGCAGGATCGCCAACGCCCGCCGCCACTTCGTCTCGTACGCGTCGTCGAACAGCACCGCATGCTCGGTCGGCGCCGTCAGCCACACGTTGTCGTTCATCTCCCG
>CAXTJY010000393.1:0-2563 GCA_964244395.1 uncultured Rhodovarius sp. | reverse complement strand
AACTGCCCCGGGCCCCAGCTCGCATACCCCAACGCCAGCAGCCCGTCCCGCGGCCCGCGGCCCATTGCGATCTCATGCAGTATGTCCAGGCTCGCGGTCAGCGCCAGGTCGTCGGCCACCTGAAGGCTGCCATCGCCCTTCCAGTCCGCGGTGTGCAACACGAAGCCGCGGCCATGGTCCACCGGGCCCCCCTCGCACAGCCGGATCTGCCGCGCCGGCGGCGTCGGCTCCACATCCAACTGCTGCAGCAGCGCCTCGAAGCTCGGCTTGGCCAGCGGACGGTTCAGCACGATCCCCATCGCGCCCTCCGCCGTGTGGGCACAGATCAGGATCACGCTCTGGGCAAAGCGCGGATCCTCCATCGCGGGCATGGCGATCAGCAACTGGCCGGTCAGGAATTCCGCTTCGAACATCCCCCGTATCTTGGCGCATTGATGCGGCGCGGCAAGGACGAACCGCGCGATGGCGTGACTCCGTCCCCCGCTGGCGCTAATCCTTGGCCAAATTGGCGACGGACAGGCACCCATGATCAAGGTCGGCGACACCATCCCCAGCATGAAGCTCACGAAGTCCACTTCGGAAGGACCCAAGGAAACCACCACCGACGACGTGTTCGCCGGCAAGAAGGTCGTGCTCTTCGCCGTCCCCGGCGCCTTCACGCCCACCTGTAGCGCCCGCCACCTTCCAGGCTACCTGCAGAACATCGAAGCCCTGAAGGCCAAGGGCGTCGACACAGTCGCCTGCATGGCAGTGAACGACGGCTTCGTCATGGGCGCCTGGGCCCGCGACCAGGGCGTCGACGGCCGCATCACCATGATCGCCGACGGCAGCGCCGCGTTCACCAAGGCGCTCGGCCTGGAGCTGGACCTCACCGCCCGCGGCCTCGGCATCCGCAGCCAGCGCTTCGCCATGGTCGTGGACGACAAGAAGGTCGCGTCCCTGAACGTCGAACCCCCGGGCGGCTTCGAGGTCAGCAAGGCCGAAAGCGTGATCGCCGGGCTGTAGGCTCTACGCGGCCAGCGGCCGCGCCGCATCGACCTTAAAAGTCTCTGCGATGTATTCCGCCAGCGCGTCCGTGACGGGTTGGCGGGCATCCGCCCCCTTCAGCAGCAGGATGCCGAAATCCGGCAGCGGCGGCATCCCTTCGTCCGCCCGCATCGTCCGCAGCCCCTCCGGCAGCCATGACGTCGGAGAGACCGTCACCGCCAGTCCCGCCATCACCGGCGCCAGCGTGCCCATCAGCGTGCCCGCGGAATAGGCCACCCGGTACGCGCGCCCGGCCGCATCCAGCGCCCGCCTGGCCGCGACGCTCCATGTGCAATGCTCCCCGGTGGCCAGCGCCACCGGCATCGGATCCTGCCGGTGCGGCGCGTAGGTGGACGACGTGACCCACGTCAGCGGCGCGCGCCACACCGGGATCGCCGGCCACCCATGCGGCTCATGTCCCTCCGAGCACAGCGTCAGGTCCAGCTCGCCCGCCCGCAGCCGCTCCGCCAGCAGATGGCTGGGCAGGCACAGCACCTCCACCTGCACCGACGGATGCCGCTCGGCGAACCGCCGCAGGACCTGTGGCACGTACCGCAGCGCATAGTCGTCCGGCGTGCCCAGCCGAACCGTCCCCTGCACCACCGGCGTCCGGAAGCTCGCCCAGATATCGTCGTTCAGCGCCAGCAGCTCCCGCGCCCGCACCAGCAGGAACTGCCCGTGCGGCGTCAACTGCACATGCCCACCCTTGCCGCGCGACAGCAGCCGCTGCCCCAGCATCGCCTCCAGCCGCTGCACCTGCATGGACACTGCCGACTGCGTCCGCCCCACCCGCTGCGCCGCACGCGTGAAGCTGCCATCCTCCGCAATGAACACGAAGGCCCGGAGCAGGTCGGGATCGAGGCCAAGGGGCAGCGACATGACCATCACCATCGCTGATCCATCACATCAATGCAATTCGTTTCTCTAATCCTAGACCCAAGAGCATCTTCCGCTCGACCCGAAACGGTTCTTACAGGAGATGACCATGGCAACCCGCACCATCCACGCCTTCACCGCCGCACATTCGGGCCGCCGCGCGCCGTTCGGCGTGCGCCAGGCCTGGACCCTGGTCGCGGCCATGTTCCAGGCCCGGCACACCCGCAGGCTGCTCGCCGAGATGGACGGCCGCCTGCTGGCCGACATCGGCGCCAGTCACTCCGACGCCCAGATGGAAGCCGCCCGCCCGTTCTGGGACGTCTCGCCGAAGCGCCGCTGAGCCCAGCCTGGCCCGGGACTCCTCCCGGGCCAGAAGCGTTCCTGGTAACCTGGGAGGCATCTAGGAACGAACAGCCCACGATCTTCGTTGGGCGAACTGCATGAGCTCCGACCCGCTGACTGTCCTGATCCGAACGCTGAACCAGTCCATGCTCGGCCTGGCCACGGTGGGTGGCGCGCTGCGCCTGCACCAGGCCAACCTCCGCGCCGACCCCAGCGTCACGGCTGCCATTGACGCCGTTCTGCATCAACTGGATGCCCCGCCGCTCGGCGCGCTCCGAGGGGCGGATCAGCGCGGTCTGGATCGGCTGGTTGTCGCCGG
>CAXTJY010000392.1:0-4565 GCA_964244395.1 uncultured Rhodovarius sp. | reverse complement strand
CCACCAACACCGCACCTCGGAACGTCTATCAGACGGCGGATGGCGGGTGGGTTTGCCTCAGCGCGTCCACGCAGGGGATGAGCGCAAAACTGTTCGCCAGCATCGGGCGGGCCGAGCTGATCAGCGACCCGCGCTTCGCCCGCAATCCGGAGCGGGTGAAGAACGCGGCCCTGCTGGACGAGATCATCGGCGGCTTCGTGGGCGAGCGCACGCTGGCGGAGAACCTGGGCATCTTCGACGCGGCGGGGGTGACCATCGGGCCGGTGATGGACGCGGCGATGCTGGAGACCGACCGCTTCGTGACCGAGCGGGAGGCGTTGATCGAAATGCCGGACGCGGAAATGCCGGGCGGCTGGCTGCCGATGGCGGGGACAGCGCCGCATTTCTCGGCGACGCCTGCGGTGCTGGCGCGGGCAGCGCCCGGGTTGGGGGAGCATTCGGCGGTAATGCTGGGGGAGGCAAAGGTGCGGGAGCTGCGAGCCGCAGGTGCCGCCCCCTAGGACGGGAGAGCATGGGAGGGAAGACCCTCTCGCTCCTCGCGCAGGCCGGCCAGAATTCCCGGCATCCGCGCCGCCGCCTGCGTCGCCAGGTCGGAGTACAGATTGCCCCCCACCGCATCGATCCCCACCGTCAGCGGCCCCAGCCCCTCGACCCGCAGCGTCACCAGCCGGTAGTGCGCGACCAGGTCGCTCCAATGCACCGACACGACCTCGCGGATCGCCGCCGTGTGCAGCTCCGCCCCGCCGCCCAGGAAGGACAGGTAGACGCACCCGACCTCCGCCATCGCGGCGGCACACTCTGCGTCCAACCCGCCCTTGCCGCCCACCATGCGGAGCCCGAAATGCCGGATCAGGCCGGGCATCAGCGGATTAAAGCGGGTCGACGTCGTCGGGTTCATGTACAGGATTTCGAGGCCTCCATCCGCGGTCTCCTGGCTGTAGCTGCCGAGGTGGAACAACGCCGCGCCGTCCAGCGGGCGGGGCAGTTCCCGCGTGCCCGCCGCGCATTCCACCAACCGCTGGACCGTCGGCAGGCCGGCGGTGATGGTGATCTCGCCGTCCAGCAGTACCATGTCACCGGCGCGCAGCGACCGGATGGTGTCGCGCGAGGCGGGGAGCTGGACCCGGATCATTCCAGCCGCTCCACCCGGCCATCCTCATACAGCCGCGCCCGCGTCCGCCGGTTGATCCAGCAGTTGAACGCCACCGCCACCGGGGTGAAGCCATGCCCGGAGGCATATTCCACATGCACCGCCAGCGCCGTGGTGTCGCCGCCGGTGCCCATCGGGCCGAAGCCGGTCAGGTTGGTCGCCTTCAGCAACCGCTCCTCCATCGCCGCCACCACCGGGTCCGGGTTGCGGCTGAGCATCGGGCGCATGGTCGCGCGGTCCGCCAGCTTGGCGCAGTGCGAGAAGCTGCCGCCGATGCCCACGCCGATCACCACCGGCGGGCAGTGCTGCGAGCCGGCCTGCAGCACGCACTCCATCACGTATTCCTCGATGCGGGCGAGGCTGGGGAAGGAGAAGATCTCCAGCGCCGCCCAGCGGCCGGAGCCCAGCGCCTTGGGCTGGCAGGTGATATCGACATAATCGGCCCCGCCAATCACGTCCCAGGTGATCAGCGGCATATCCTTGCCGTGGTAGCCGCGCTCATTGGTCAGCGGGTTGGTGACGTGCTTGAGCAGCGGCGGCTTGATGGTCTCCACCAGCTCGGCAAACCCGTCCACCACCGCCTGCTTGATGTCGCCATCCATGGTGATGCGGGTGCCGAGCCCGATCGCATAGACCGGCACGCCGCTGTCGGAGCAGACGAAGCGGTCGGACGTCTCCGCCGCGATGGCGCTCTTCAGCATGATGTCGAGCGTGCGCTGCGCCACGCCGTTGGTCTCGGCGTCGCGCGCCCTGGCCAGGGCTTCCTTGGTGTCGTCGGGCACCTTTCGCAGCGACCAGGAATAGAGGTCGGCCGTCGCCTGCTTCATGGCCGCGTAGGTGATTGGCATGCGCCGAGCTTAACTCGACAACCCTGGCAAAGGCCATGACACTGCCCCGATGAGCGAAACCCGCATGGTCGAGCGTATCGGCGCCGAGATCGAGGTCCATCTGGACGGGCCGGAGCACGGCCCGGCCATCGTCCTGCTGCCCTCGCTGGCGCGGGGCGCGGAGGATTATGACGGGCTGATCCCCTTCCTGTCGCAGGCCGGCTTCCGCTGCATCCGGCCGGAGCCGCGCGGCATCGGGCGGAGCCGTGGCGACATGGCGGGGCTGACCTTGCACGATCTGGCGGCCGACGTCGCGGCTGTGATCGAATGGGCCAGGGGTGGGCGGGTGCTGCTGGTGGGTCACGCCTTCGGCAATTGGGTGGCGCGCGTTCTGTTGAACGACCGGCCGGAGCAGGTGCGCGCCATCGCCATCCTGGCCGCCGCCATCACCACCGATGTGGGACCGCGCGCGCGGACCTGGATCAACGGCAGCTTCGATCTGAGCCTGAGCGACGCTGCGCGGCTGGAACATTTGCAGGCCGGTTATTTCGCGCCGGGCAACGACGCGCGGGTGTGGCTGCCCGGCTGGCACCCGGAGGTGGCGCGGATGCAGCGCGAGGCGACTGCGGCGACCACGGAGCGAAGCTGGCTGCGGGCGGCCGAGCGCGCCCGGCTGCTGTATGTCGCGGCGGCGGAGGACACGATCTCGCCACCACCGACGCTGGAGGAGCTGCGTGCGGCGATGGGGCCGCGGGCCGAGCTGGTGGTGGTGCCGCGTGCCGGGCACGCGCTGCTGCCCGAGCAGCCGGCGGCGACAGCGAATGCGCTGATCCGGTTTTCGCAAAGCGGCTGAGGCGATGCCTCAGTCTTGGAAGAACGGTGTCTCGATCGCGGGATCGGCGTGCAGGATCACGTCGAAACGCCAGCTTCCCGGCCCGTCTGGTCGCGCCACAAGCCGGGGGCGGGCGGCTTCCGGCACCGCCTGCATCACCGGATCGGCCGAATGGTCGCCGGAAAAGAACACTGTGGTCCGCGCGGTTCGCATCAGCCCGGCCCCCATGATGGCCAGGTTGATGTGCGGCGCCCGGCTGTGGTTGCCCTCGGCGTAGCCACCCGGCATCAAGGTGGTGAAGGAATACCGCCCGTCCGCATCCGTCCAGGCGCGGCCCCAGCCCAGGAAATCCGGGTCGGCCAGATGCGCCTCGGGGTCGGCGGGGTGGGCGAAGCGGCCGGCGGCGTCGGGCTGCCAAGCTTCCAGCACCATGTTGACGCAGGGCACGCCGCCCTGCTTCAGCACCACGCCGTGCAGGGTGATGGTCTCGCCACGCGTGCTCGGGGCGGCCTCGGGCGTCAGCCGGCGCAGGTCGTTGTCGCCCTCGCGGAAGAAGGTCTGCGGAAAGAACGGGCCGATGGTGTGTTCGGAGGTCGGCGCGCTCATGGCATCGGCGCGATGGCAAAGCCATCGTCGCGCCCCCCGGTCGAAGGTGGGGACCTCACGGCAACACGGGTGTCGCGCCGCGTCCGCGCAGCACGATGTCATGCGTGTAGCCCAGCCAGCCCAGCCCGACTTCCACCGGCGGCTTCATTCGCGCCACCAGCCGCTCCCGCGCCCCGGCATCCGGCACGGATTGCAGGATGCGGTCGTAGTCGTTCAGCGGGTCGCCCGGAAAATACATCTGCGTCACCAGCCGGCTCAGCGTCGCCGGGCCGAGCACCGAAAAATGCACATGCGGCGGCCGCCACCAAGTGCTGGGCACCGGCACCGGATAGGCGCCAGGCTTGATGGTGAAGAAGGCATAGCGTCCCTCGGCGTCGGTTGCGACGCGGGCGTTGCCGATGAAATCCGGGTCCAGCGGTGCGTCACGGGTGTCGATGGGGTGGCGGTAGCGGCCGCCGGCATTGGCCTGCCACAGCTCCACCACCGCATTGCCCACGCCGCGACCGTCCTCATCCAGCACCCTGCCTTCGATGTGGATGAGCTGGCCCTGCGCCATGCGGCCGGGCGCCACCACCGCCAGATTCTCCGTGTCGCTGGGCAGCTTGGCCGACAAGTTGCGCGGCGCCGCGCGCTCGGTGCGGGTCAGCGGCCGGGCGATCAGCGGCGCGGCGGGGGTGTGGGTGAAGGTGTTGGGGTAGCCGTCGATCGGCACCGCGGGCTGGATGCCGCCCGGCCAGGCATCGAATTGTTGCATCTCGTCCTCCCCCGGGGCCTGCGCGGATGCTGGCAGCTTGTCAGCCCGGCGCGCAAGGGCACACACTCGTCGCAACAAGCCTGAGGAACGTCGATGAAGCTGCACTGGTCCCCCCGCTCACCCTTCGTGCGCAAGGTGATGATCGCGGCGCATGAGTTGGGGGTGGCGGAGCGGATCCAGACCGTGCGGACCGTGGTGGGGTTCGAGCAGGTTAATCAGGGCCTGCTGGCGGACAACCCGCTGAACAAGATCCCGACGCTGGTGCTGGATGATGGGCGGGCGATCTTCGACAGCGTGGTGATCTGCGAATACTTGAATGAGATCGCCAGCGGCGCACTGTTTGCGGGCGAAAAATTCGAGCTGCTGACCCGCCACGCGTTGCTCAACGGCTTTCTC
>CAXTJY010000391.1:0-4585 GCA_964244395.1 uncultured Rhodovarius sp. | reverse complement strand
CAGACCACGATCCAGCTTCGCTTCGAGGCCGCTGGCTTCATCCCGGAAGCCCTCGCCCGTCAGGGCCATGGCAAAGCTTTCGCCGGTACCCAGCGCGTGCACCGTGGTTGCGAGGTGCCCGGTGGCCCGCAGATGCGCCGCCACCGCGATTACCCGTCGCAGGTCCGGCGTCATGCGTGGCCGCGGCCGCTATTGTCGACGGCCACGACCTGACGGCGGGTCTTGCCATCGATGCCGCCGGCGATGGCCCATTCGGCGAACAGTTCCGGCGCGCGGGTGAATTGCTGCGGCACCCAGGCCTCGGTGCACCAGTCATCGTCGGCATAGTATTCGACCGGCGCGCCCAGCGGGTTTTCAAAATACCAGAAATAGGCCGAGGAGATCGGGTGCCGGCCCGGCCCGATCTCCGTCTTCCAGCCCTTCTGCGCCATGGCGATGCCGGCGCCGATGACCTCATGGATGTCGCTGAGCGTGAAGGCGACATGATTCACTCCCGGCCTTCCCGGCCGGTTCAGGATGAACAAATTATGGTGCTCACCCGGCGTCTGGCAACGCAGGAAGGCGCCGTGACCGGGATATTCGTCGGACAGGATCAACCCCATCTTCTCCAGGTAGAATTCCCGCATCGCCCGGAAATCCGCGGCGAACAGCACGACGTGGCCCAGCTTCACCGGATCGGCCCCCCTATGCACCGGCGAGCGTTGGTCGATCCGCATCGGCGCGCCCGGGGCATTCACCGGCGTGGCGGGCGCCACCACCTTACTTCGCCGGCTGACGCGGAAGGACAGTGCAAGCCCATTCGGGTCGCGCGTCGCGCCGCCCAGCCTGGCCAGCGCCGCATCCAGCGAAGCCTGGTCCTTCGCCCCCCACACTACCTCGCGCACCGTGTTTCCAGGCTCGATGGCCGGCGGCAGCGAGCGATCGTCTATCGGCCGCAGAATCACCTCGCCGCCGTCGCGTGTGGTGAAGACGGTCTCGGAGACCTCGTGCAGCCCCCAGTCGCGGCAGAAGCGCCTGGCCGCCGCCATGTCCTCCACGCCGAAGATGACGGCATCGATGCCGGTGAAGTTCATGGCGCTGTCCTCAATCGGGGGTGATGCGGCGTTCGCGGATGATCTCGGCCCACATGGCGGTCTCCCGTCGCAGCCGGGCCTCGAAGACATCAGGCGGCTCGCAGGCGATGGCGAGGCCCTGGGCCGTCAGCGTGGCCTGCGTCTCCGGCGCCCTCAGGATGGCTTCCACGGCCTCGGCCAGGGCCGCCACCGTGGCGGTAGGCGTGGCCTTGGGTGCCAGCAGCCCGTACCAGCTCGTCACATCCATCCCCGGGAAGCCGCTCTCCGCCAGCGTCGGCACATTGGGCAGCGCCGGGCTGCGCGCCGCCGTGGTCATGGCGATCGCATGCGCCCGGCCGGCCTGCACCACCGGCAACGCCACCGGCAGGTTGCTGGCCAGCAACTGCACCTGGCCGGACAGCAGATCGGTCAGCGCCTGGGTGGTGCCTCGATAAGGTACATGCTGGATGTCGATGTCGGCCCGGGCGCGCATCAGCTCCATCGCCAGGTGCAACTGGCTGCCCACGCCGGGCGAGGCATAGGTAATGTCGCCCGGCCTGGCCTTCGCTGCGGCGATCAGCCCGGCCACATCACGCGGCGCGAAGGCTGGGCTGGCGATGAGCAGGTTGGGCGTCGTCGCCATCATCGAGACGGGGGCGAAGTCGCGTTCCACGTCATAGGGCAAATTGCGCATTAGCGTCGGGTTGATGGTCAGGTTGCCGGCCGGGATGACGAGCAGGGTGGTGCCGTCGCCGGTCGCCCTACGAACCAGCTCGATGCCGATATTGCCTGCGCCGCCAGCGCGGTTGTCCACCGCCGCAGGCTGCCCGGTGCGGGCCAGGAAGCCTTGCGCGAGCACCCTGGCCAGCACGTCGATTGGGCCACCTGGGGTGAAGGGTGCGATGAGGGTGATCGGCCGCGCCGGAAGCTGGGCCAGCGCCGGCGTGCCCAGCGCTGCCAGGAAAAGCCTGCGTCTCATGCCTTGCCCGCCGCGCGCAACGCCACCAATTGGCCCCGCGCCTCGCGCGCAAGGTATCGCCGCATGCGGATCAGCCCGGCATCGTGGCTGTACAGCATTTCGTGCTTCTCCAGCCCCAGGCCGCAGCCATTCATCATCTCGCGGTCCTGCTCCAGCACCACCCAATGCCGCGGCTCCAGCTTGGTGCGGTAAAGGAAGCGCCAGACATCGCGCTGCCAGCCCTCAACCTTGCGGACGCGCCAGAAGAAGCAGGCGGAGTTCTCTGCATCGATCGGCGTGATGATCGACACGATGCCGAAATTGCCGCCCGGCCCGCCGGTCTTCGGATAAGGGATTTCCAGCCGCACCATCAGCGCGCCGTCATCCAGCATTTCCGACCAGTCGAAATTCACATCGCGCTGGCCGGCCTTCTCGAAGAAGAAGCCATGCTCCGTATCGCGCGTCACGAAGGTAGCCGTGCTCTCACCCTGGAACATCGTGTGGCTGTTCGCATGCAGGAAGGTGCCGTGCATGGGGTCCATCAGATTGTCGTAGATGTAGCGCCAGGAGGCGTTCCAATCGGCGTAGCAGCAGAAGCTGGACCATTCCTGCCCGGCAAGCTGCTCGGGCGCCTGGAAAGTCGGCGCCTCCATGTTCAGCGAATCGCCGAACCACACCCAGATGGCATCCGCCAGCTCGAAGCTCGGCCACACTCGCACGGCCTGCTTGCCCTCGAGTGGGCAGCCGGGTTGGCCTGGCACCGCCAGCACGGTGCCGTCCGGCCCCACCTCCACCCCGTGGTAGTTGCAGCGCAGCCGGTCGCCCTCGTTCATTCCGCGGGATAGCTTCACCGCGCGATGTGGGCAGCGGTCCGTCATCGTGTGAATGGTGCCGCCGGCGTCGCGCCACAGCACAAGCGCTTCCCCCAATCGGGTCAGCCCCACTGGCTTGCCGCCGGCCTCGACGAAGCGGCTGGGCAGCACGGGGTACCAGCGGTTGCGCAGGCCGGTGGCCAGGCGCAACTGCACCTCCTGGTCCGTCGGTGCCGCGGCGCGGGTCATGACCTGGTCCATGCTTCAGGCTCCCATCTGCGGCGAGGCCGACTGGCCGGCATCGAGGTCGCGCATCAGCGCGGTGAAATTGGTCTCCGTCCAGGCGCCGCCCTCGCGCGGCCGCACCCGGCTGGTGTTCAGCGCCTCGACCAGATCGGGCAATTCATGGTGTCCGGAACCGAACGCCGCCTCCAGCGCCGAGGCCAGGTTCATCTCCCACTCGCTGGGCTCGCGCACCCGGCTCTGCGCGTTGCTGAGGTAGGGAAAGCTGTAGGTTTCCATCTTGGGTCTCCTTCAGATATCGAGCACGAGGCGCGGCCCGGCGGCGCGGGACACGCAGGTCATCAGCACGCTGTTCTCGCCCCGTTCGGCAGCGGAGAGAATGCTGTCGCGGTGATCCGCCTCGCCTTCAAGGATGCGGCATTCGCAGGTGCCGCACACCCCCTGTTCGCAAGAACGCGCGACCTGGATGCCGGCGTCGGTCAGCACCGCAAGGATCGTCTTGTTTGGCGGTACGCTCAGCGTGAGGCCCGAGGCGGCGCAGACCAGTTCGAAGGCTCCGGCGGCCGCGAATTCCTGCACCCGCGCCGCGAACCATTCGAAGCGCACGCTGCCCTCGGGCCAGTGGCGGGTGGCGTCCTCCACCGCCTCCATCAGCTTCTGCGGGCCGCAGCAATAGACCAGCGTGCCACGCTCGATATCGGCCAGGCGGGCGGCCACATCCAGGCGGGTGTCGGCCAAGCTGTCATGCACCACCACCTCCCCACCCAGGCCGCGCGCCTCCGCCAGGAAGGGCGCGTTCTCCTCGCCGCGAACGGAGAACAGCAGGGTCCAGGGCGAATTCGTGCTGCGCATCATCGGCAGCATTGGGGTGATGCCAATGCCACCGGCGATGAAGAGGTAGCGCGGCGCCGGGTCCAGCGGGAAGTTGTTGCGCGGCTCGCCCACCTGCAGCAGGGCGCCGGCGCGCAGCCGATGCACGGTGCGGGAGACGCGGCCGCCTTCCAATTCGCGGACCGCCACCCGGTAGCGGCCGTGGTCCGCCGGGTCGCCGCAGAGGGAGTATTGCCGCTCGCCGCCATCGGGCAAGCGAATGTCCAGATGCGCGCCGGGTGTCCACGGCGGAAGGCTGCCGCCGCCGGGGGCGACCAGCTCCAGCGACACCACGCCGGGCGCCTCCCACGTCACACTGCGCAGACGCAGTTCCATCAGCGTACGCTGCCCGCGGCGGGGCCGAAATTGGAACCCGCTGCGCCGGCAGGGGGCCCGGCGAAGCTTTCCGCAAACGGACCGATGGCGACCATGTCCACCTCGATCATGTTCGGCCCGTCGGCGCCCATGGCGGCGTCGAGGGCCGCATCGAAATCATCGATCTTCGAGACGCGACGGTGCGGCAGGCCGACGCTGGCGCAGACCAGGGAAAAGTCCGGCGTCAGGATGTTCGAGTAGTCATGCCGGCCACCATACTGCGCGTCCTGGATGTTGCGGATCACGCCGTAGCCCTGGTCGTTCATCAGCACGAA
>CAXTJY010000390.1:0-4613 GCA_964244395.1 uncultured Rhodovarius sp. | reverse complement strand
GTCGTAGAACACCTGGCTTTCGCCGGTGCTCGCCAGGATATGGAACTCGTGGCTCAAATCGCCGCCGATCGGGCCGGTGTCGGCCGCCATCGGCACCGCCCGCACGCCCAGGCGCTGAAATGTCCGCAAATACGACAACATCATCACCCGGTAGCTGCGGACCGCCGCCTCATGGTCCAGGTCGAACGAGTATCCGTCCTTCATCAGGAACTCCCGCCCGCGCATCACGCCGAAGCGTGGTCGCGTCTCGTCCCGAAACTTCCACTGGATATGATACAGGATCTGCGGCAGCTCCCGGTAGCTCTTGACGGACTGGCGCAGCAGGTCGGCGATCAGCAGCTCGTTGGTGGGGCTGTAGATAAGGTCCCGCTCGTGCCGGTCCTTCAGCCGCAGCATCTCGGGGCCATAAGCCTCGTACCGCCCGCTCTCGCGCCACAGGTCGGCGGATTGCAGCGTCGGCATCAGCAGCTCCTGCGCGCCCACACGGTCCTGCTCCTCCCGCACGATCTGCGCGATGTTCTGCAGCACCCGCCATCCGGCTGGCAGCCACGCATAGATGCCGGCCGCCACTTGGCGCACCAGCCCGGCGCGGAGCATCAGCCGGTGCGAGACGATCTGCGCCTCGGCCGGGTTCTCCTTGATGGTCGGGATCAAGCTGTGGGAAAGGCGCATCGACGTCCTGGCGCTATGAAGGGCGCGACCCTACAGGCGACCGGCGCTCACCGCCAGACAGGGCGCGGGCCAGCCGCACGCAATAATTGTGCAGCGCAACACGGTTATTCGTAAGATTCCGCTAAGGATTGCCACGAAAATGCGTGACAGCCATGCGGTTCCCCGGTAACAAAAAAGGAGGCCCGCGCGCTGGCAGCGCAGCGGGCCTAGTTTAGGGAGGAAACGCCAGTCACACGGCAGAACGAGGAGAACTCCTTGTTCTGACCGTGATGATGACCTCCCCGCCCCCAGCCGTCCAAGAAAAAACAGGCAGTTTGCACTTAAAACTAATGAGGCTGGACAGGAAGTGCCCTGTTTTCCAGCACCCCTCGGTTAATGCACGCTTCCTAGTCATCCAACGACCGACGGCACCCGAAAACTCAGCCAGTCGCTACGGATGATCATCACTGCGATTCCCCAGAGCACCGCCGACACAAGCGTCGTCGCCAGCAGCTTGCGTCCGATCATCGGCCGCGCCGGCGCCCCGCGCCAACCGGTCGCCTCATCGGCCTCGGCCACCGGCCGGGTGCCGAACGGCAACACCGCGAACAGCACCGTCCACCAGATCAGGGTGTACAGCACGAACCCGGTGAACCAGTTCACGCGTCACACCCGCAGAAGGTGCACGTCCACCATCGGCCGCTTCTGCAACCGCCGGCCCAGCGCCCGACGCAACGCGGCACGCGCCGCATCGGCCAGCGCCGCATCGTCGCCACGCAGCCCGGCTGGCAAACCGGCCAAGCCCTCGGCGAACGCCGCCGTCACACGCCCCTGCTCCGGGTCGTCCGGCTCGAACAGCCCCGGGGCGCTCACCTGCGGCGTGCCCACCAGCCGGCCGGACCGGTCCATCGCCGCACTGCCCAGTACCACGCCGTTGAACAGCATGCGCCGACGCGCCGTCAGCACGCCGCCGTTCAGCGGCACCAGCCGGTTCCCGTCCAGCGCCAAACGGCCCACGGGTGCGCTGTCGATCACCTCCGGCCGGTTGCCCGACAGCAGCAGCACGTCTCCGTCCTCGATCATGATCGGGATGGCGCCGGACTGCCGGGCCAGGTCGGCGTGCGCCGACATGTGCCGCCACTCGCCGTGCACCGGCACCGAGATCTTCGGCTTCACCAGCCCATACAGCGTTCGCAACTCGGACCTCGCCGGGTGGCCGGACACGTGCGTCATGTGGTCGTCGTCGGTGATGACCCGCACGCCGCGCCGTACCAGCGCGTCCTGCACGGCCATGATCGGCCGCTCGTTGCCCGGGATCATCCGGCTGCTGAAGATGACGGTGTCGCCCTCGCCCATCGCGATGTTCGGGTGCGTGTCGGCGCTGATCCGCGCCAGCGCGCTGCGCGGCTCCCCCTGGCTTCCCGTGCACAGCAGCAGCAGATGCTCGTCGGGGATGCTGCCCCCGTCCTCC
Organism: uncultured Rhodovarius sp.; assembly: GCA_964244395.1. Lineage (GTDB taxonomy): Bacteria > Pseudomonadota > Alphaproteobacteria > Acetobacterales > Acetobacteraceae > Rhodovarius. The sequence continues at coordinate 2,491 of CAXTJY010000390.1, read as the reverse complement.
TCGGCCACGAACTCCGGCACACCCTTCAGGTAGCCGCACTCCCGCGCCGCCGCCTCCAGGTTCCGCAAGCTGCGCCCCACCAGCGCGACCTGCCGTCCCGCCTTCTGCGCGGCCAGCGCCACGGTCCGCACGCGGGCCACGTTGCTCGCGAAGCACGTGACCGCCACGCGTCCGTCCAGGCCTTGGATCAACCGCTCCATGCTGTCCCGCACCTCGGACTCGCTGCCCGAGTGCCCGTCGACCATCGCATTGGTGCTGTCGCAGACCATCGCGAGCACGCCTTCCTCGCCCAGGGCCGCGAACGCGGCCTCGTCGGTGGGCAGGCCCACCAGCGGGTCGGGGTCGATCTTCCAGTCCCCGGTATGCAGCACGGTGCCGAACGGCGTCCGGATCACGAGCGCCTGCGATTCCGGGATCGAGTGCGCGACCGGGATGAACTGCAGCTCAAACGGCTTCAGGCTGAAGCTGCCGCCCACCGGGATGGTGTGGATCCGCACCTCGTTCAGCAGCCCGGCCTCGCCCAGCTTGCGCCGCAGCACCACCGTCGCGAACGGCGTGGCATACACCGGCACCCGCAACTGCCGCCACAGATGCGCCACCGCGCCGATGTGATCCTCGTGCGCGTGGGTGATGACCAGCGCGAGCAGATCCTTGCGGCGTTCGGCGATGAAGGCCGGGTCGGGCATCATGATCTCGACCTCGGGGTTCTCGCTGCCCCCGAAGCCGATCCCGCAATCGATCGCCAGCCATTTCCCGCCGCAACGGTACAGGTTCAGGTTCATGCCGATCTCGCCCGTCCCGCCCAGGGGCAGGAAGGCCAGACCGTCGTTCATGTCATCCATCTACTCGCCTTCGGTGATTCGCGTTCTGTCGCGGCTGAATGTGGGGGCGGGGTTGCGATCAGCCAACAAGCGCAACCCGTCCAGCGTGAGATCGGGGTCGATGACCTGGATGACCGTCGTGCCTTCCGCCAGCAGCGGCGCCAGCCCACCGGTCGCCACCACCTTCAACGGCACGTCCCATTCCGCCCGGATCCGGGCGACCAGGCCCTCGATGAGGCCCACGTAACCCCAGTATATCCCCGACTGCATGGCCGGCACGGTAGACCGCCCGATGACCGATTGCGGACGCCCGATGCCGATCCGCGGAAGTCGGGCGGCGGCCTTATGCAGCGCCTCGATCGATAAGTTGATGCCCGGCGCGATCACGCCGCCCAGGTATGCGCCGTCATTGTCCACCAGGTCGAAAGTGGTGGCGGTCCCGAAGTCGACGACGATGAGGGGGCCGGCATAGGCGCGATGGGCGGCGAGGGAGTTGAGCAGGCGGTCGGCGCCGACCTCGGCCGGGTTGTCGACCTTGATGGCGAAGCCCCAGTCGAGGCTGGAGCGGGCGATGAGCGGTTCCGTGCTGAACCAGTCGCGGCAAAGGCGGCGGAGGTGGTAGAGCGCGGCGGGGACGACGGTGCCGATGACGGCGCGGTCGATCTGAGCGGCCTTGAGGTTCGACAGGTTGAAGAGGGTGAGGAGCCAGACGGCATATTCGTCGGAGGTCCGCTGCGGTTCGGTGGCGATGCGCCAGATGCCGCGCCAGGACTCGCCGTCATGGACCGCGAAGACGACGTTCGTGTTGCCGGCGTCTACGACGAGAAGCATGGGCCTGGACCGTTGGTGAGGGAGAACCTGGCGCGGGCAGGCCGGGCGCCGGGTTTGACCGCGGAGCGGCCGCGATCGGGGCGGAGAAAAGCATGCCCGACCGCAGCCGGGCCTGCAAGCATCGCCTTGCTGCGCGCGCGCCCGGCTCTGCCGTCCCGCGCCGTCATCCGCCAAACGCCCGCTGAACCAGGCTTCGCATCGGCCGCGGCAGGCGCCCCACCGCCGTGCGAACCAGGTAAGCCTTGGTGCTGGGCATCGCCGTATCGATCTCGGCGGGATCGCGGCTTGCGTGGATGTCCCTCCAGCCCAACCCTTCCAGCGCCAGCAGCTTGGCAAAGGGCTCGGCCGCCATCCAGCGGCCCGGGATATCGTCACCGAACGGCCCGGCGCTGTCTGGCGGAAAGCCGTGCCGGGTGCCATCGGACAGCACAAGGTCGCGGAACCGGACGGGCACCGTCGCGCCCTCGACGAGCTTGAACCCCCGGTATCCGCCCAGGACCAGCAGCAGGGGGAACACCTCCACCTCCCCTGCCTCGGCCGACATGTAGGGCGGGGCGATGCCATGGGCGAAAAGGTGCCGCAGGATGGTGGCGTCGTAATGCTCGAGGTCGATCTTGATGAAGTGCGGCGCTCCGTGCTGGCGGATGATGTCGCAGGGCAGCCGCGCGGACACGGACACCGTGTGGAACAGCGCCCGTTTGCCGGGTGGCGGTTCGCCGAACTGGCTCAATACGTGGGAGCCCTGGTGGATGTGGAACGGCACCTCCGGCGCGAAATCCCGCTCCGTGACGACGGCGCAGGCCTCGATCACGAGGCGGCCCTGGCCAACCGGCTCGTGG
>CAXTJY010000389.1:0-4626 GCA_964244395.1 uncultured Rhodovarius sp. | reverse complement strand
GAACATGCCGTCCCACCCGATCCACGCCACCAGCGACAGCCCGCCCGCATTGGCCGCCAGCAACGCGCCCCGGTAGCCCCAGACATAGGCGGCCAGGCCCAGCCCCTGCTCCTCCTCCGCCAGCATCTCGATGCGCCAGGCGTCGATGACGATATCCTGGCTGGCCGACAGGAAGGCGACGACCGCCGCCACCGCCACCGTGGCCACCGCCGCCGTGGCCGGGTCGGTCCAGCCCAGCGCCACGATCGCCAGGATCAGCGGCACCTGGATGCACAGCAGCCAGCCGCGCCGCCGCCCCAACACCGGCGGCGCGATCTGGTCCAGCGCCGGCGCCCAAAGAAACTTGAATGAATAGGCCAGCCCGATCAGCGCCGTCAGCCCGATATCGACCAGCGAGATCTGGCTCTCGGCGAACCATTGCCGCAGGACGAAGCCGGTCAGCGGCAGCGGCACCCCGGCAGAGAAGCCCAGCATGAGCAGGACGAGGAAGCGGCGGTCGCGCAGCATGCCGGCATGGGTATCAGGCGCCGCGCGCGATGCCTAATGCGGGACGCCGCCAGGGCCGCCGCACCCGTATCCGCGGCCGGGCGATGTCGGTTCGTGGCGCAGGGGCGATCGACATTCTGGTTGCGGGGCGACCCGCGGCGCTCCCCGTGCTGGTACCTGGAATGTCTCACCGATGGACCGGCTTCGGCCACAGCATGCCGCCTGCCAAGCCGGAAACTGCTAGCCGGCTTACACCTTCCCAGATGCGACTGGCCCTAATCCGGCTCTGGCCCTCGGGTGACAGAGGCGGGCGTCAGCTCCTCCAACCTGTTGCTGGCCGCCGCGCGGTAGATCGCCTCCATGATGAGCTGGTCAGCCAACCCCTCCTCTCCCGGCGTGTGCGGCCGCCGGTCATGCTTCACGCACTGCGCGAAATGGTCGATCTCCAGTGCGAACTGATTGCGCGGGCGAATGATCCGCTCGATGCGTGCCGGCACTGCCCCGTCGCGGCGCGACACGAACATCCGCTGGCCGCGATAGGAGAAGGCGTCCGGCATCTCCACCGTGCCGGCCTCGAAATGCAGCGTCAGCGTCTTGGCGTTGTAGGCGCCGTAGCTTGACAGGCAGTTGGCAATGATTCCGGAGGGAAACCGCAACGTGAAGGCGACGCTTTCCTCCACCTCGCGCCAGCGTGCGTCGCCGGCCGGGCTGTGGGTGGTGGCAGTCACGCTGGCGGGCTCCTCGCCTGTCATGAAGCGGGCGCCGTTCAGGCAATACAGCCCGATATCCGGCAGCGCGCCGCCGCCGGCCAATGCGCGGCTGTAACGCCATTGCGGCCCCGGCCCGTTGGCCTGGGTGTTCGTCGCCTCGATGAAGCGCAGCGCGCCCAGCTCCCGGCTGCGGATCAGTGCCCGGGCCGCCCGGTTGAACGGCTCGAACTGGCAGCGATAGGCCACCATCAGCCGCACCCGCGCCGCCTCGCAGGCCGCGATCATCGCGCGGCATTCGGCGGCCGAATTGGCCATCGGCTTCTCGGTCAGCACATGCAGGCCGATGGCCGCAGCGCGTTCGGTGAACTCCCGGTGCATGGCGTTGGGCAGGGCGAGATAGACGGCGCGCACCGCCGGGTTGTCACGCAGCCGTTCGAAATTCTCGTAGCTCTGGACCTCGGCGATGCCGCGCTGCGCCGCCACAAGCCGCGCCTTGTCCGGGCTGCCGCTGACCAGCGCCACCGGGCGGGCATGGCGGCATTCGGCGAAAGCCGGCAGCACCTCCTCCAGGGCGATGCGGCCGAGCGCCACCACGGCGAACCCCAGCCGTTCGCCCGGTGGCTCCGGGCTGGCGATGGGGCCGGGCGGGGCCTCGGTGTCCGAGCGCCAGTTGGGAAATTCGACTCGGCCCTCTCGCACCCCGCCGAGGTCGATGGGCGAGGGCGGCGGGTAGCCGGGCACGCCGGCCGCATTGGCCATGGTGGAGCTGGTGGCCGCGAGCATGATGCCACGGCGGGTGGGGGTGATGTGCATCTCACCTCAACCGGCGCGGCGAGACGGGGTTTCCGGCCGCGACCTCGTGGCCGCCTCGCGTTGCCCATCGAGCCGTCAGCAGCCTTGCCTATCCGGTGCGAGTGCCTCCGACGCAGTCGATGCATACTGCCGGTTTCGGTCGGAGATCAGCGCACGGGCGGGCCTTGCGGCAGTGCTCAGTCCGCGCGGATCCCCGTGGCCCGCACAAGTTCGGCCCATTGCCGGCGATCCTGCGCAATGTAAGCGGCGTAGCCCGGCGTGCTCATCGACAGCGACGACATACCCTGGCTGGCCAAGCGCTCCTGAAACGCGGGGCGGCCCAACAGCGTGGCCATGGCGGCATGCACGGTCGCGACCACGGGCGCCGGCAGTCCCGCCGGGCCGTTCAGCCCGTACCAGTTCAGCACTTCATAGCCCGGGACCTCCTCGGCGATGGCCGGTACGTCAGGCAGCACCGCCAGCCGCGCGGCGGTGGAGACCGCCAGCGCCCGCAGCCGCCCATCGCGGATGAAGGGAAGGGAGGTGTTGATCGTGTCCGTCATCCCCAGCACCCGCCCGGCCAGGATGTCGGGGATAACCAGCGCGGTGCCGCGATAGGGCACATGGGTGATTTCCAGTCCCGCACGGAAAGCCATCAGGGCGAAGGTCATGTGCGTGGAAGCGCCGATGCCGGCCGAGCCATAGGCCAGTTGGCCCGGCCGGGCGCGGACATAGGCGAGAAATTCCGCAAAGCTGCCGACCGGCGCGTTCGGTCCCACGATCAGCACCGCGGGCACGCCGGCGAGCGCCGCGATGGGCATGGTGTCCGTCGCCGGGTCAAAACCCAGGCGCTGGACGACCGGATTCACGCCGTGGGTGGCCTGGCTTGCCATCAACAGGGTCAGGCCGTCGGGCCGGGCGCGGGCGACGAATTCGGTGCCGACGGAACCGCCGGCCCCGGTGCGATTCTCGACAATCACGTTCTGCCCCAGCAGCGGCGACAGTTCCTCGGCCAGAATGCGGGCGATGACGTCGGACGCACCGCCGGCTGCGAAGGGGGCGATGATGCGGATGGTGCGGTCGGGCACCCAGGTGGGTTGGGCGAGGGCCGGGGCGGCGAGGACGGGCAGCAGGCGGCGGGGCAGCATGGGTGGTCTCCGGGCGAAGGAGCTGGGTGTGCACCGCTGCGTCCCCTGCGGTCACTGTCCTGCGCGGCGGGAAAAACTGGTTGGCTGCATCGTTTGACCGCGCCATGGGCGCGGCTAGGCAACCCTGCTCAACGAGCGGGCCGAAGCGTCGGCGCTTGCCCGCCGCTTCCCGACTGCGCCGGTACCGCTACCAGGCGCGGGCCTGGGTCGGCTGCGACCGGCCGCCGGCTACGTATTCCCGCGCGGAACCGCCGATGGCATACCCACCCCATGCGAATCCTCTACCACCTGCCGCTATCGCCCTATTCGCGGAAGGTCCGTCTCGCCCTGGCCGAGAAGCGCATCCCCTTCGAGCTGCGGCTGGAGAAGGTGTGGGACCGGCGGGACGAGTTCCTGGCGCTGAACCCGGCCGGCACAGTGCCCGTGCTGGCGGAGGAGAACGGCTTGACGGTGGCCGACAGCAGCGCCATCTGTGAATATCTGGATGAGGCATATCCGGACATCACGTTGTTCGGCCGCACCCTGGCGGAACGTGCCGAGGTGCGACGGCTCGTGGCGTGGTTCGACCTGAAATTCGGCCTCGAAGTGACGCAGAACCTGGTTTACGAGCGGCACCTCAAGCGCGCCATGGGCCGCGGCAACCCGGATGCCGCGAATATCCGCGCGGGCTATGCGGCGCTGAAGCCGCATCTGGAACATATCGGCTGGCTGGCCGAGACGCGAACCTGGCTGGCGGGGCCGAACATCTCGTTGGCGGATTTCGCGGCGGCGGCGCATCTCAGCGTACTGGATTACGCCAATGACGTGGACTGGAAGCACAACATCGCCGCGCGCGAGTGGTATGCCCGGCTGAAGTCGCGCCCGGCGTTTCGGCCCCTGCTGTCGGAGCGGGTGAGCGGGCTGACGCCGCCTTCGCATTACGACGATCTGGATTTCTGAGATGACGGATATCTTCGCTGCGATGCGCGCCCATGTGGTGACCGCGCTGGCTGGGCTGCTGCCTGAATTGCCGCCGGAAACCTTCGCCCGCGTGGTGGTGGAGCCGCCGAAGGACGCGGCGCATGGCGACATGAGCACCAATGCGGCGATGGTGGTGGCCAAGGCGGCGAAGCAGGCACCGCCCAAACTGGCGGCGGCGCTCGCCGCCAGCCTGGCGGAATTGCCGGAAGTGTCAGAGGCCACGCCGGCGGGGCCGGGCTTTCTGAACATCCGGCTGGCACCGGGCTACCTGCTGGCGCAGCTGCCGGCGGTGCTGGCGGCAGGCGAGGCCTATGGCGATGGCGCGCCGAACGGCCGGCGGGTCAATGTGGAATACGTGTCCGCCAACCCCACGGGCCCGATGCATGTCGGCCACTGCCGTGGCGCGGTGGTGGGGGATGCGCTGGCGCGGCTGCTGGCCAAAGCAGGCTACGATGTGACGCGGGAATACTACGTCAACGATGCCGGCGCGCAGGTGCAGGCTTTGGCCTGGGCGGCGTACTGACGATACC
>CAXTJY010000388.1:0-4628 GCA_964244395.1 uncultured Rhodovarius sp. | reverse complement strand
GAGACGACGATGATCTCGGTCGCCAACCCCTTTTCCTTCAGGCGGACGGCTTCCTCAATGGCGATCTCGTCGAACGGGTTGACCGACATCTTGACGTTGGCGGTTTCGACGCCGCTGTGGTCGGATTTCACCCTGATCTTCACGTTGTAATCGACCACGCGCTTGGCGGTCACCAGAATCTTCATGGAACCCCTTGGTCCTTTGCTTGTCCGTGCGGCTTGCCGGCGAACATAGAGGTTTGGCCGGGCCTGCCAAGCTTCGCAGCTGCGAAAAGGCTAGGTGGAGCGCCACCATAGCATGGAATAGAGGGCCGCCAGGGTACCGAGCCTGACGTTGAAAAGCAGCCGCTACTGCGCCAGGAAGTCGGGGCGAACGTTGGCTTCGCGCGGCAGAAACCGTCGGTATTCCAGATACCACCAATAAGACCTGGGCACGACGTAGCCGATCAGGAACGGCAACAACGAGCCGAGCCGCGGTTGGCGCCGATCAGGCCCGCCAGCAGCCAGGTCACGCGGCCCAGGCTGGCCACCGCCATCCGCATCAATCCACCGTCAGCCCCGTCGCCGCCACCACCGGCCGCCAGCGCGCGCTCTCCGCCGCCATGAAGGCGGCCATCTCCGCCCGCGTCGTGATCTTCGGCACCGCGCCGCCGGCGACGATGCGCGCCTGAATCTCCGGCGTGGCGATGATCTCGTTCACCGCGTCGTTCAGCCGCTGCAGGATGGGCTCCGGCACCCCGGCCGGGCCGCACACGCCGAACCAGCCGGTGCTGACGATATCCAGCCCGGCCTCGCGGATTGTCGGCACCTCGGGGAAGGCGGGCGCCCGGGTCTCACCCGTCACCGCCAATGGCCGCACCCGGCCGGCCCGCGCCAGCTCCGCCACAGCGGAGATGGACTGGAAGACCACCTGGATCCGGTTCTCGATCAGATCCGTCGCCATGGCACCGTTCGTCGTATAGGCCACGTGCACCATGTCCAGCCCCGCCGCCTGGCTGAACTGCGCCGCCGCCAGGTGCTGCGAAGAGCCCGCCCCCACCGAGCCATAGGCCACCGGGTTGTTGCGCGCCCAGGCGACGAACTCGGCCACGGTGGTGGCCGGCACGGTGGGTGCTACGACCATCAGGTTCGGCACCAGCGCGATCATCGCGATGGGTGAGAAGTCGGTCTCCGGATTGAACGGCATGTTGCGGTAGAGCCAACGATTCACCGCATTGGCGGCGATGGAGGCCAGCCCCAACACGTACCCATCCGGCGCCGCGCGGGCCACCACCGTCATGCCGATATTGGTGCCGGCGCCGGCACGGTTCTCGATGGTGAAGGGCTGGCCGAACTTCGCGCTCAACCGCTCCATGACCAGGCGGCCCAACACATCGCCGGCGCCGCCTGCCGGGCCGGGCACCACGAAGCGAACGGCGCGGCTGGGGTAGTCGGCCTGCGCCAGCGCGGGAGTGGTGAGGGTCAGGAGCGCCAAGGTGCGGCGAGGGATGGGTTGCGTCATCACGCGGTTCCGTTTTCTGTGGGCTGCATCAGTTCACGGGATCATACCATGTCGCGCGATGTGCAGGGCTTTCGGCAGAAGTTTGGGGTGATCGGCCCGTCCACCAACACCATCGTGCAGCCCGATTTCGAGGCAATGCGCCCGTTCGGGGTCACCAACCACTACAGCCGCATCTTCACCCCCGACACCAACGCGATGTCGAACGAGACCTTCATCGCGGGCGCCAGGCTGATCGGCCAGAACACGCTGGACGCCGTGCGGAGCGTGATGACGTGCTCGCCCGACCACCTGGTGATGGGGATGAGCGCGGTGACCTTCTTCGACGGCAAGAAGGGCGCGGATGCCTTCCAGAAGGAGGTCGAAGACCTCTCCGGCATCGGCATTTCCATCGGCAGCCATTCCTGCACCGCAGCCCTGCAGGCCTATGGGGGCGTCAGGCGGCTGGCGGTGCTGAGCCCCTACTGGCCAGCGATGAACGAGCAGGTGAAGCTGTATTTCGAGGATATGGGCTTCGAGGTGGTGCGCGACCACGCCATGCAGGCGCGGAGCTGGACGGGGATTGCGGCGCTGACCACCGAGCAGTGCGTCGCTGCGCTGAAGCAGGTAGACGGCGATGACGTGGACGCGATCATCCAGGTCGGCACCAACCTGTCCATGGTGCGGCTGGCCGCGGCGGCGGAGATGTGGCTGGGCAAGCCGGTGATCGCGATCAACACGGCGACTTACTGGCACGCGTTGCGGACGCGCGGGTTCACCGAGAAGTTTGGTGGGATGGGAAGGCTTTTAGAGGAATTTTAAACTCCAAAAACCTTCCGAGGACCGCACCATGTTTGACATTACCCAATCCCAAGCGACCATTCTTGTGGCAATAATCGCGGCGTTAGCTCCATTTAGCGCCTACGTGATCGAAAGTCTGAAGAACCGAGCGCGCGCAAAGGACGAAGTAAAGGAGTCTGAGAAAAATCAGCTAGCGATTATCGAAAAAATCAATATTTTAGAAAATCGCCTTGAAGAATTGTCCTCGAACAAATCGAGTGCAAATCTGGATTTGAACCAAACTATTAGCCCATCGAGCATTCTTAACGACCAACAGTTCGGAAAAACTACAGTCAAAAATTCCGATGATGCACAAATTTTTTTCGATGACTGGAATGAAATAAAAAATTTCCTGGAAAATCTGGCGCAAGACGAAAACCTTGATGGGAGGAGTAGAGCTGCCCTTGCGCGACTGAATCGGCAGCAATATCCTGTTTTTATCACCGCCCTCAGAAGATACTATGAGCGCAAAACAGATTTTGACGCGGTGGTAGCCGCTTACGATCTATGGGCGAAATTCCGAAATCGAAGAAACATCCCTCGACACTTGGATGTTTTACAAATGGCTCGGTACAAGGAGAAAATTCTGGTTTCCTAAATTCCCCCTACCCCTGCCCATCAGGGCTCAGCACCATGCAAGGTCCGCGCGCCCGGCCGCATAGCTGCTGCGCGGCGCCCTGGGTCAGGCCGACCACCCGTGCCCTGAACAGCGTGGACCGGCCGACACGCACAGGCTGCACATCCACCCGGCCGCCGCCCAGGCCGGACGCGGCGGTGCGCGCCTGCCGCTCATCGGCGAAGGCACCCACCTGCACCGCCCAGCTCCCCGTATTGGCCACCATGGTTCTCAGCTGCGGCGGCAACGTCGCGGCGCTGGCGGTGCTGATGAAGCCCAGGCTGCGCGGCGGCAGCGGCGTGGCACTGGCCAGCAGCGGCGCGCGCGCCGGCGAATAGATCGGCCGGGCGGGCTCGAAGGACGGCGCCGAGCGGCGCGCCTCGCTTTCCGCCATGGCGCCGGCGCCCTCGGCCGTGCTGCCGTCCGGAATTGGGTCCATGCGGGCCACGATCACCCGTTGCTCCTGCGGCTCGAACAGGGACGAGCCGCGTGCCGCGCTCTCCGCCAGCGCAAGCTGTCCGCCCGCGGTCGATCCGTCCGGGATCGGGTCCATCGCCACCACCGGCCCGCTGCGCACCGGCGCAGGGATGCGCGGCACCGAGGAGGCCTGCGCCACCCGCACCGGTTCCGGGTCCGGCAGGCGGGCGAATTGCGCGTTCTGCTCACGCAGGCCGCGCTGCTCCTGCAAGGCCATCATCGTGCCGCCGTCCATCCGGCGGGGGCCGGGCGGCACGCGCAGCGGGATTTCCGCCGCCGCGTAGACCTCCGGCGGCGCGCGGCGCACCGGGCTGGCCTGAATCACACCGGGCCCGATGCGGGCGACGTAGTTGCGCGTCTCGGCCGGCAGGCTGCCGCGGTTGTACAGGTAGTTCTCCAGCCGCCGCGGGCCGGCATTGTAGGCCGCCAGGAAGGCCGGCGAGCCGTACAGATCGTACATTTCGCGGATATAGGCGCTGCCGGCCATGATGCTGTCATACGGGTGGTACGGGTCGTCACCCAGGCTGTGGCGGGCCTGCAGCTCGCGATAGGTGCCCGGCATCACCTGCATCAGCCCCATGGCGCCGACCGGCGACGTGGCCGTGGCCCGGCCGGCCGATTCCTGACGCATCACTTCGCGGATCCAACGATCCGGCACGTCGAAGCGGCGCGCTGCTTCACGGATATAAGGGCCCCAGGGGTCCGATGGCGGGCCGGGAGGATCGTAGCTGCGGCTGCCGCTGTAGCTGGCCCCCACCGGCCCCGGCCGTGGGGTACTGCCGCAGGCGGCCAGGCCGGCCAGCAGGCAAAGCGCCAGCGCCGCGCGCGCAACCATCGAAGAAGACATCCCGAACTCCCCCAGGCCTAACCCGATCAGCACGCCCCCACCCCCATGGGAACGCTGGGCAGGCTTCCGCCGGCGGACCGGGCGGAGCGGCACTCATACAGAAGGCCGCATCGGAAAAGCAACAATCCGAATGGAACCCTGCGCGCTTTTTCATCGTCCGGCTCCGGCGCGGCATCCCGGCGCCAAGAACGACGACGATGCCGGTCACCGATGCGCGCTTCTCATCGCCCGCCTTCGGCGGTTGATCCCATGCGGGGACCGCCACAGGTGGCGCGCCTCCTCTTGGTCTGGCTGTGGCGGGTCGTGATGGCGGTGGGAACCGCTTAAAGCTGCCGTTCTTCTTCCTTCGGCCCGGCCGCCGCCGCCAGTGCC
>CAXTJY010000387.1:331-4629 GCA_964244395.1 uncultured Rhodovarius sp. | reverse complement strand
AAGGCGCCGCCTGGCCCGCCCGTGTACCAGAAGGTCTTCGCCACGGCCCTGATCGCCGAGGCCGAGGCGGATGAGCGCATCGTCGCCGTCAACGCCGCCATGCCGTCGGGCACCAGCCTGGACATGTTCGCCAAGAAGTTCCCGGAGCGCTGCTTCGACGTCGGCATCGCCGAGCAGCATGCCGTCACCTTCGCCGCCGGCATGGCGACGGAGGGGCTGAAGCCGTTTTGCGCCATCTACTCCACCTTCCTGCAACGCGGCTACGACCAGGTGGTGCATGACGTGGCGCTGCAGGGCCTGCCGGTGCGCTTCGCCATGGACCGCGCCGGGCTCGTGGGCGCCGACGGCGCGACGCATGCCGGCAGCTTCGACATCGCCTACCTGGGCTGCCTGCCCGGCTTCACCCTGATGGCGGCGAGCTGCGAGGTGGAGCTGATGCACATGATCGCCACCATGGCGGGCATCGACCACGGCCCATCGGCCGTCCGCTACCCGCGCGGCGAGGGCTACGCGCTGGAGGCACTTCCGGCGCGCGGCACGCCGCTGGCTATCGGTAAAGGCCGCGTTGTGCGCGAAGGCACCAAGGTCGCCATCCTCAGCTACGGCGCCCGCTTGCAGGAATGCCTGAAGGCGGCGGATGAGCTGGCCACCATGGGCCTGTCCTGCACAGTGGCCGATGCGCGCTTTGCCAAGCCGCTCGATACCGAGCTGGTAGAGCGCCTGGCGCGCGAGCATGAGGTGCTGATCACCATCGAGGAGGGTTCGATGAACGGCTTTGGCGGCTTGGTGATGCACCATCTGGCGCATGCCGGTCTGCTGGATCGTGGCCTCAAATTCCGGCCGATGACGTTGCCGGACATCTATATCGACCACGAAAACCCGCGGAAGCAGTACGACATCGCCCGGCTGAACGCGCCGCACATCGTGGAGACGGCGCTGGCGGCACTGGGACGGGAAGCGCTGAAGGCGCGTGCCTGATCGGCCCGCCGGCGGCCTGAGCAGCAAGCCGGCGAAGCTTCGCCTCGATCAGCTGCTGGTCGAGCGCGGGTTGGTCGACTCGCGTAGCAGGGCGCAGGCCGTGCTGATGGCCGGGCTGGTCTTCACCGGCGAGCGACGGCTGGACAAGCCGGGCCTGACGGTGGCGCCGGACATCGCGCTCGAACTGCGCGGGCAGGACCATCCCTGGGTCTCCCGCGGCGGCGTCAAGCTGGCGCATGGGCTGGCGCATTTCGGCCTGTCGCCGGCCGGGCTGGTGTGCCTCGATGTCGGTGCTTCCACCGGCGGCTTCACCGATGTGTTGCTGCATGGCGGCGCCGTGCGGGTGCATGCGGTGGATGTGGGCCACGGCCAGCTCGCCTGGAAGCTGCGGCAGGACCCGCGGGTGGTGGTGCGGGAGAAGCTGAATGCACGGCGGATCACGCCCGACGATGTCGGCGAACCGTTTCAGGCCCTGGTCTGTGACGCCAGCTTCATCGGCCTGCGCACCGTCCTGCCGGCGCCGCTGTCGCTGTGCGCGCCCGGCGCCTGGGCCGTCGCGCTGATCAAGCCGCAGTTCGAGATGGGGCCGAAGCTGGCGCCGGGCGGCGTGGTGCGCGACCCGGCGGTGCATGACCAGGCCTGCGCGATGATCCGCGACTGGTGGGCGGCGCTGCCGGGGTGGACGGTGCTCGGCATCGAGCCCAGCCCGATCACCGGGCCGGAGGGCAACCGCGAATTCCTGATCGCGGCGCAATGCCAAGGCGGGGGCGTTTGACGTTTTGCCGCTGGCCTGACCTCGCGGCGGCCTGACAGGCGCACCACCTGCCGTCGCGGCGCGCCGTGCAACCCTGTCGCCATCGCAGCCTTGAAGCGCCGAGGCCGGCTGGCCCGGTGGACGACGCAGGTGGCTTGCGCCATCACGACACTCAGAAGGAGATCCTCCGCGATGTTCAGGCGCCAGACCTTGCTCACCCTCCCCGCACTCGCCGCCGCCGCGGGGGCAGCCCGCGCGCAACCCGCCTGGGCGCCGTCCCGCCCCGTCCGCCTCATCGTCCCCATCGCCGCCGGCGGGGCGCTCGACATCACCGCGCGCCTGCTGGGCGAGCGCATCACCCCCATCCTCGGCCAGACCGTGGTGGTCGAGAATCGCGCCGGCGCCGGCGGCAACATCGGCGCGCAGTTCGTGGCGGGCGCGGAGAAGGACGGCCACACCATCATGCTGGCCGCCGCCAACACCCTGGCGGCCAATAAGTGGCTCTACGGCGCGCGCATGCCCATCGAGCCGACGCGCGACCTGGCGCCCATCACACGCGTTTCCACCGGCACGATCCTGATGGTGGTCAACGCGCAGCGGCCCTGGCGCGACTTCCTCTCGCTGATCAACTACGCCCGCGCCAACCCCGGGCGCGTCACCATGGGCAGCAGCGGCACCGGCACCACCAGCCACCTGTTCATCGAAAAGGTGAAGCGGGCGGCGAATGTGGACATCACTCACGTGCCGTATCGCGGCGGCGGCCCCGCCATCCAGGATTTGGTGGCCGGCAATATCGACATGATGTTCGACGTGATGCCGGCACTGATGCCGCATGTGCGGGAAGGCCGCTTCCGCGCCATCGCGGTGGGCAGCGCCGAGCGCGTGACCTACGTGCCCGGCGTCGAGACCGTGCCCAGCATGAACGAACTGCTGCCCGGCCAGGGGATCGACGCCCAGGCCTGGTATGGGCTGGTGGCGCCCGGCGGTACGCCCGGCCCCATCCTGGCCCGCTGGCACGAGACCATCGCCCGCATCATCCGCGAGAGCGACATGGCGGCGCGGCTGACGCCGCTGGGCTTCCAGGCCATCGCGGATGCGAGCCCGGAGGCATTCCTGGCCTTCTGGCGCCAGGAGGAAGTGGCCTGGCGCCAGCTGGTGGAAATTTCCGGCGCGACGGCCGAGTAGGGCGTCGCCGTCTGGGGAGCGGCGCTGGCGCCATCGCCCCCGGCAACCTTGGCCTTGGCTGGGGCAGGATGCCGGCCCTTAGCGCCAGCCGCCGCCCCGGTGGCCACCGCCCCAGCCGCCGCCACCGCCACCCCAGCCGCCACCGCGGCCGTAGCTGGGCTGCGAATAGGCGTAGTTGCGGTAGCCGCCACCGCCGCCGCCGTAATAGCGCGGGCCGTAGCCGGGAGCGACGCAGGCGGAGAGCGCCAGCACGGCGCCGAGGACGGAAGTGATGCGGAGGAGGCGGGTCATGGCGGAAGCTCCCGAAGGGGCTGCCTGTGGGCGGCGGGATGCCGTCTCTGTGGCGCAGGCACATAAGGCCCGGCCGGGGTGTCGGCCCAAAGGTGCCGCTGTGATGCTTTGAGGGCGATTGCGGCCCAATTGCGATCCGGCGCATTCGCGAGGGGGGCTGGGTCGACCGCCGCATCGGCAGCGCCAGTGTGGTGCGCGCGCAGTTTACACCCCACATTCGCAAGGCGAATGTCACGCCTTCCGGCTCCCCAAGGCCCGGCGTCGCGCGTAGGGTCACGGCAGCATGTCCGAAACGGTGCCAAAAGACCCTCGACTCATCGCCATCATCGTCGCCTCCGCGCTGTTCATGCAGAACCTGGACAGCGCGGCCGTCATCACCGCGCTGCCCAGCATGGCGCGGGAGATGGGCGAGGAGCCGGCGCGGCTGGGCGTGGCCATCACCAGCTACCTGGTCTCGCTGACCGTCTTCATTCCCTTCGCCGGCTGGGTGGCGGATCGCTACGGGCCGAAGCGCGTCTTCATGTTCGCCATCGGGCTTTTCGCCGTCGCCTCCGCCGCCTGCGGCCTGTCGCACGGGCTGGGTGAGCTGGTCGCCGCCCGCATCGTCCAGGGGCTGGCCGGCGCGATGATGGTGCCGGTCGGGCGCCTGCTGCTGCTGCGCGGCCTGCGCAAGGACCAGATGCTGACTGCGATGACCTGGCTGACCATGCCCGGTATGCTGGGCCCGATCAGCGGCCCCATCCTGGGCGGCGTGCTGACCGACCTGTTCGGCTGGCGCAGCGTGTTCTGGATCAACCTGCCGGTGGGCGTGCTGGGGCTGATCTTCGTCGCCTGGAAAATCCCCACCGTGGCCGTGGCCAACCCTGGCCCGCCGGACACGCGCGGGCTGCTGTTGGTGGGCGGCTCGATGACCGCCTTCATGTTCGGGCTGGAGACGGTGGGCCGCGGCGTCATGCCGGTGGGGTTGCCGGAGCTGGGGCTGCTGCTGGGCATCGGGATAGGCATCGTCGCCGTGCGTCACTGCCTGCGCGCGGAGCGACCGGCCCTGGATTTTTCCCTGTTGCAGGTGCCTACCTTCCACGCCGCGGCG
>CAXTJY010000387.1:0-321 GCA_964244395.1 uncultured Rhodovarius sp. | reverse complement strand
CACCGGCACCCTGTTCCGCATCGGCGCCGGTGCCAGCCCCTTCCTGGTGCCGGTGCTGTTGCAAGTGGGCTTCGGCTGGAGCGCCACGCAAAGCGGCCTCGTCAGCTTCGCCACCGCGGTCGGTGCGTTGGCCATGAAGCCGCTTGCACAACCCATCCTGCGGCGCTTCGGCTTTCGCGGCGCCTGCGTCTGGGGCGGGGTGCTGGCCGGCATCACCCTGGCCGCCTGCGCCCTGTTCACCCCTGCCTGGCCACTGCCGGCGATGTTCCTGGTGCTATCTCTGGGCGGACTGTTCCGCAGCATGCAATTCACCGCGCTGAA
>CAXTJY010000386.1:0-4633 GCA_964244395.1 uncultured Rhodovarius sp. | reverse complement strand
GGCGCTGGTGATGGCTTGCCGGTAGACGTGGTCCTGCACGTCGCCGGCGGCGAACACGCCGGGCACCGAGGTGCGGGTGCTGCCGGGGTCGGTGGCGATGTAGCCGCTCTCATCCATCTCGACCTGGCCGCGGAACAGCGCCGTCGCCGGGTCATGGCCGATGGCGACGAACATGCCGTCGAAGGACAGTTCGCTGATGGCGCCGGTCCGCGTGTTGCGCAGCTTCAGGGCGCGCAGCGCGGGTCGTTTGCCGTCATCGGCCAGCGCCTCCTCCACCGCCGTATTCCAAAGGATACTAACATTGGGCTTGGCGAAGAGGCGCTGCCGCAGGATCTTCTCGCTGCGCAGGCTATCGCGCCGGTGGATCAGGGTGACGTGCGCGGCCAGGTTGGAGAGGTAGAGGGCCTCCTCCGTCGCCGTATTGCCGCCCCCCACCACCGCCACGTTCTTGCCGCGGAAGAAGAAGCCGTCGCAGGTGGCGCAGGCCGAGACGCCGAAGCCGGACAGCGCCTGCTCGCCCGGAATGCCAAGCCAGCGGGCCTGCGCGCCGGTGGCGACGACCACGGTGTCGGCGATGAAGATGTCGCCGCTGTCGGACTCGCAGCGGAACGGCCGGCGGCTGAAATCGACCGCGGTGATGATGTCATCGACGAGGGTCGTGCCGACATGCGCGGCCTGGGCGCGCATCTGCTCCATCAGCCATGGCCCCTGCACCGCCTCGGCGAAGCCCGGATAGTTCTCGACATCGTTGGTAATGGTGAGCTGGCCACCGGGCTGCAGCCCGGCCACCAGGATGGGCTTCATGCTCGCGCGGGCGGCATAGATGGCGGCGGTGTAGCCGGCCGGGCCGGCGCCGATGACGAGCAGGGGGGTGTGGTGGGTGGTCGGCACGGGGGATTCCAATGTGACACTCTGTTCAGGCCCAAATATTCGGCCTGCACCCCCGCGCCGCAAGCCATGAAAGCCGCGCCGGGCCGCTTTGCCTTGATGCCGCCGCGATAAGACAGGATATTGCGTGTCACGGCGCCGGGGCGCAACGAAATACGGGGATACATGCCGGAAACAGGGGATGACTCGCTGGATGAGGTGGACCGCCACATCCTGGCCGAACTGCAACATGACGGCCGCATCACCAATGTGGAGCTGGCGCGCCGGATTGGGCTGTCCGCGCCGCCCTGCCTGCGCCGGATGCGGCGGCTGGAGGAACTCGGCATCATCCGGGGGTACCACGCCGATGTGGCGCCGGAGCCGCTGGGCTTCGAGATCACCTTCTTTGCCCTGGTCGCGCTGGAGTCGCAGAAGCAGGCGGTGCTGGATGGTTTCGAGGCGCTGGTGGATGGCTGGGAGGAAGTGCGGGAGTGCCACATGATCCGTGGTGGCGGCGATTTCCTGCTGCGCCTGGTGGCGCGGGACACGGCGCATGAGAACGAGCTGACCGCCCGGCTGACGGGGGCGGAGCAGGTGCAGCGGGTGATGACGCTGCAGACCATACGAACGGCGAAAAGCGCCGCCGGGGTGCCGATCAGCCGTGGCTGACGGCGGGCCGATCAGCCGTAGCTGACAGCGCGCCGATCCACCGTGGTCGACGTAGGACCGATTGGCTGTGGTTGGCGTTCCGGCCGATCATTCGAGGCTGACGTCGGCTTATCGCGTGCGGCTGAACATCGCCCGGATGGCGGCGGGGTCAACCTCCTCCAGCGTCGCCGGCGACCACGCGGCGGGCGGGTTGCCCTTGTCCACCAGCACGCTGCGCACGCCTTCGCGGAAATCAGGGTGGTCGTGCACCACGGTGCCGGTCAGAACCAGCTCCTCGTCCAGGCACTGCCGCAGCGTCATGCCGGCTCCGCGATGCAGAAGCTCCATAGAAACGCACAGGCTGGTGGGCGACATGCGACGCAGGATGGCGACCTGCTGCATCGCCCACTCGCCACCATCCGCCTCCAACATGGCCACGATCTCCAGAACCGTGGGCTGACTGAAGGCGCGGTCGATCAAGGCGCGATGGGCCGCGAAGCTGGCAGGCGGCGGCGTTTCGGCGAAGCGGTCCACCACGGTCGCGTCCCCCTCCAGCAGCGCCGCGCGCAGCGCCGGCAGCGTCGCCGCGGGCACGTAGTGAGTGGCCAGCCCGGCATGCAGCGAATCCGCGCCGCGCAGCCGCGCTCCGGTCAGCGCCAGCCAGTTGCCCAGCGCGCCGGGCAGCCGTGGCAGGACATGGCTGGTGCCGACATCGGGGAACAGCGCGATCGCGGTCTCCGGCATCGCCAGCAACGCATTCTCGGTCACCACCCGCGGGCCGTTATGGATGGCCAGGCCGATGCCGCCGCCCATGCACACGCCGTCGATCAACGACACCCAGGGCTTGCCGAATTCCGCGATGCCCTGGTTCACCCCATATTCCTCGGTGAAGAAGGCGGCGACGGGGGCGCGCTCGCCCGCCACGGCCGCGTCGCGCACTGCCCGCACGTCGCCGCCGGCGCAGAAGGCGCGGCCGCCGGCGCCCTCCAGGATCACCAGCTTGACCGCCGGGTCGTTCTTCCAGCCATCCAACGCCGCCTGAAAGTCACGGATCATGCCGAGATCGAGCGCATTCAGCGCCTTCGGACGATTCATCAGCAACGTGCCGGCGGCGCCTTCGCGGGCCTGGACGAGATTGGCTTCGGTCATGGTGGCTTCCCCTGTCGAGGCTGGTTTACACCAAGGGCGGATGCCGCAAACCCTCAGCCGGCAGCGCGCAGGCTGGAGTCGGTGCGGATTGAAAGGCGGGAAGTTGGAACACCCGTTCGGCGCCCCATGTGCTAGAGCGGTTACATTCAGGAGGAAATCAGCATGACCCTACAACGCCGCTCCCTTTTCCTGGGCGCCGCCGGCCTCGCCCTGCTGGCCCAGCCGCGCCGCGTCTGGGCGCAGGCCGCCCCAAGCGGGCCGCATTCGCTGCCGGCGCTGCCCTACGCCCCGAACGCCAACGAGGCTTCGATCGACACCGCGACCATGGAGTTGCATCACGGCCGGCACCACGCCGCGTTGGTGAACGGGCTGAATACGGCGCTCAACGGCCAGGCCGCCCTGTCGGCCATGCCGCTGGACGAGCTGCTGATGAACCTGTCGCAGGCGCCGGAAGCGATCCGCACCGCCATCCGCAACAATGCCGGCGGGCATGCCAACCACTCGATGTTCTGGCAGATCATGGGCGGCCAGGGCGGCGCGCCCACCGGTGCCCTGCTGGAGGCGGTGAACCGCGACCTGGGCGGCATGGACAAGTTCAAGACCGACTTCAACGCCGCCGGCGGCCGCGTCTTCGGCTCCGGCTGGGTGTTCGTGACGGTGAACAACGCCGGCGTCCTGGCCATCACCACCAAGCCGAACCAGGACAACCCGCTGATGGATGGCAGCCGGGTGCTGATGGGCAACGACGTTTGGGAGCACGCCTATTATCTGCGCTACCAGAACCGCCGGCCGGAATACCTGACGAACTGGTGGAACGTGCTGAACTGGAACGCCATCGGCGAGCGTTACACCGCGGCGCGGGCGGGTACGCTCAGGGTCTGAGGCGGGCGCGTCGCCGCGCGAGGCTGCGATCGGCGAGCACTGTGCTGATGGCGCGGACGGTAGGTGCGCGGCTACTCCGGCCGTACGTCCAGCCGCGCCAGCAGCGCCCCGAAGCGGGAGTGGTCGGCACGGAGTTGGCGGGCGAAGGGCTCGGCTCCGCCGCCGAGCAGCTCCACCGTGTCGCCCATGCGTGCCGCCAGCGCCGGCTCCGCCAGAACCGTCGCCAGCGCGGCCTGGATGGTCCGTGTGATGGGGTCCGGCAACCCGCGCGGGCCAAGCAGGCCGAGCCAGGGATTGGCCAGTTCGAGCCCGGGCAGCAATTCCTGCGCGGTGGGAACGTCCGCGAGCACGGGGCTGCGTCGCGGGCCGCTCCAGAACACCGCCCGTAGACGGCCGTCCAGGATTGCCGGCAGGGTGACGCTGGCCGCGTCCATGGTGAGCTGCACGCGGCCGGCCAGCAGGTCGGCCAGCCCGGCCGCGCTGGTGCGATACGGCACATGTTCGAACGGTGCCCGAAGCGCCGCCTTCAGCAGTTCCATGTTGAGATGCGGCAGCGTGCCGGCGCCGGCGGAGTAGTAGAATAGCGGCGCGGGCGCCCGCGTCAGCGCGTCCAGCCCCGGCCCCGGGGCTGCCGGGTGCGCCGCCAGCGCGCCGCGGGTGACGGCCACCAGGCCGATCGGCGTCAGGTCGGTCAGCGGGTCGTAGCCGCTTCGGGTCAAATGTGGAGTTACCGCCAGCGCGGCCATGGCCGAGAGCACCAGCGTGTGGCCATCCGGCGCCGCGCGGGCGGCGGTGCCCACACCCAGCGCGCCGCCGGCGCCGGGCAGGTTCTCCACCACCACCCGCTGCGGCCAAAGGGCGGACAGCGCATCGGCCAGTGCGCGGCCCACCAGGTCGGTGACGTTGCCCGGCCCGTAAGGCACCAACAGCCGCACCGGCCGGGACGGAAAAGTCTGCGCCGCCGCCGGCAGGGCAAGCAGAGGCAGGGCCCGACGGCCGATCACGCCACCGCTCCGGACATGCGCATCGCTGCCACGGCGGCCGGGCCGAAACCAAGTTCGGCCAGCACCGCATCTGTGTCGGCGCC
>CAXTJY010000385.1:0-4665 GCA_964244395.1 uncultured Rhodovarius sp. | reverse complement strand
TGCCCTCCCGACACCCACCCAGCAAGGGCCGAAAGGCCCCTGCACCCCAGGAGGTCTGGGGTTGGGGGGAGGGGGCAGGTGATCCTTTCGACGATGGGCGCACGAGCCCCCTCCCCCCAACCCCAAACTTATCACGGTCCAGGGGCGGATCGCCCCTGGTGGGGGATGCAGGGGGGCAAAGCCCCCTTGCGAGTCCCGCTCACCCCGCCGGGTTCTTCGCCAGCCGATCCAGGTCCCTCAGCCGCCGGATCAGTGCGGGCATGTCGCGGAGCGGGATCATGTTGGGGCCGTCGCTGGGGGCGGCGTCGGGGTCCTGGTGGCATTCGATGAACACGGCCGCGCAGCCCACGGCGACGGCGGCGCGGGCCAGGACGGGGGCGAATTCGCGTTGGCCACCGCTGCTGGTGCCTTGGCCGCCGGGTTGCTGGACGGAGTGGGTGGCGTCGTACACCACCGGGTAGCCGGTCTGCGCCATGATCGGCAGCGACCGCATGTCGGAGACAAGGGTGTTGTAGCCGAAGCTGGCGCCGCGTTCGCACAGCATGATGCGGCTGTTGCCGGTGCTGGCGATCTTGGCCGCGACGTTCGCCATGTCCCAGGGCGCCAGGAACTGGCCTTTCTTGACGTTGATGGCGGCGCCGGTCTCGCCGGCGGCGAGCAGCAGGTCGGTCTGGCGTGACAGGAAGGCGGGGATCTGCAGGACATCCACCGCCTCGGCCACCGGGGCGCATTGTTCGGCGACGTGCACGTCGGTCAGCGTCGGAAGGCCGGTGGTCTCACGGATTTCCGCCAGGATAGCCAGGCCTTCCGCCATGCCGATGCCACGCGCGGCGTTCACGCTGGTTCGGTTGGCCTTGTCGAAGCTGGATTTGTAGATCAGCCCCACGCCCGCCTCGCGCGCCATCGCGGCCAGAGCGGCGGCAGTTTCCAGGGCGTGGCTGCGACTTTCGATCTGGCAGGGGCCGCTGATGAAGACCAGCGGCAGGTCACTGCCGATGGCCAAATCACGAATGGTGACGTGCATCAGAAATCCAGCCGTACCTTTCGGGCGGCCCCCAGGTCGGAGAAATCGGGTTCGCGGGTGATGAGGTCGAGATCGAAGCGCCGCCGCACCAGGCCCATCGTCACGCAGTCCGAGGGCCAGGTGGTGCGCGAGAGGGTAAAGTCGCCCTCGCTGCATGTCCGCATGAAGTTCATAAAGTCATCCTGTATCATGCGCATGAAAACGGGATCGAACTCCGCAAAAAAATGCATGACGTTGTGGCCGGCATGGCGCTTTCCCGTTCATGACAAGGTCAAGCGTAAGATGATGGCGATCACACCACCATCGCCCCGCCCCGGCACCTCCGACTGGAGGCCCTCCGGCGCCATGCTCAGGAGCAGAATCCGCGCTGGAAGCGGATTAGACCTCGAGTACGCGCCCTTCGGGCCCGGTCACATTCGCATAGTCGGTCTCGGACATCAGCCAATCCCGGTCATGCATCCGATGCGTGATGCCGACGGTGATGCAATCACTGGGCCCCGAAGCGCGGCACAGCGAAAAATCCTCGATTCCGCAGCTTCGCAAATGCTCGGGGAGGCCGCGCATCTTGTTCATGAAGAAGTTGGTGTAGGACGGCCGGCAGAGATACGCCTGCGAATGACCCACCAACAGAATGTCGAACCGCTTCGGATTTAGCGAGATCCACTCCAGCACCGCGTGCGTAACGCCGAAGAACACTGGATTGAAGAAGTCATCCAGGTTCACGACGCCATTCTGCCGCAGAATCCGGTCTGCAATCCCCATGTCATCCCAGACCGCGCGGCGCGTGTGATTGCCGTCGATCCGAATATAGCGGCAGGAGTTGCTGGGAATAATCGTCTCATCGATCAGCTGCGAGAACAAGCGCTGACCCACCACGGTACCCGCCGTGCTTGCCTGAACAAGCTCGGCCACCAGCGGCATCTTGTCATAGATGTCGAACAGATGAAGTTTTTCCCCGGCTGCGACATGCATGCCGAGATGCAGCGCGGACCGGCCTTCGAAGACGCCGATCTCGGCGATATCACCGACCATGCCAAGTTCCGGGAAGCGGGTCAGGCCGAGGAAGAATTCGCTCATGGCCACGCCCTCGCGGCCATACCAGCCGGGGACGGCGTCGTGATTCTCGTAAAAGCGCTGAAAATTATAATTCATCTTTTCTCATCACCCTCATCGTTTGACGAAAGACGCATCAAACGCTCTTCATATGCGATAAACTCCCCTATCACGGGGACCCGGGGGAGCCAATCCCGCCAAAGCTTCCGGGTCTTCAAGAGCATGATCCGATTGCCAACCATCGGCCTGGGATGCCGCGCATGGCTGGGGAATAGTCGCGGGCTAAGACGCTCCTCAGTATTCGAGCCGCCTGCCGGTCGGGCCTTCGGGGTTCGAATAATCCGTCTCATGCATGAGCCAGTCGCGATCGTGCAGCCGGTGGTGGATACCCACGGTCAGGCAGTCAGTCGCCGCCGATTGCCGAACGAAGGAGAAATCCGTCACCCCCACCCCTCGCATCAGCTCGGGCAGCCAGCGCATCTCGTCCATGTAGTGCGACACGAAGCTGGGGCGGCAGAGGTAGGCCTGACCGAACCCCACCAGAAGCATCTCGAAGGCGCCGCGATTTTCCACCAGCCACTCGATGGCGCCGAAGGTGACGCCCGCCATGCCGACATGGAACATGTCATCCAGGTTGACGATGCCGTTCTCAGCCAGGGTGCGATGCGCCACCGCCAGGTCGTTGCGAATGGCCTTGCGGGTGTGCATGGCGTCGATGCGGATGAAGCGCAGCGAGGCGTCCGCTAGATGGCTGCCGGTAATCATCTGCGACAGCAACCGGTGCGAGCGCACCGCCGTGCCGGCTGGCAGGAGGGGCCGGATGCGTTCCGCCACATCATGCACCCGCTCCAGAAGATCGAAGAGGTGCAGGGTCTGGCCGGCCGCCAGCTGGCGCGCAAGGTGGGTGGCGCTACGGCCTTCGAAGACGCCGATTTCGGCCAGGTCGCCCGCCATGCCCAGCTCGGCGTTCAGGCAGCGGTCGAGGAAGAATTCGTTCATCACCGCGCCCTCGCGCCCATACCAGCCAGGGATGGGTTCGATGATCCTGAGGGTCTCGATCAGTTCGGCGGTGGGCATCAGACCAGCCGCGCCTGCTTCACCGCGGCGCCGACAAAGCCCGCGAAGAGCGGGTGTGGCTGGAACGGCTTGGATTTGAGCTCGGGGTGATACTGCACGCCGATGAACCAGGGGTGTTCGGGGATCTCTACAATCTCCGGCAGCACCCCATCCGGCGACATGCCGGAGAAGCGCAGCCCCACCCCCTCCAGCCGCTCCCGGTAGGCGACGTTGACCTCGTACCGATGCCGGTGTCGCTCCTGGATCATCGGCATGTCGTCATACACCTGGCGCACGAGTGACCCTTCGGCCAGGGCGGCCGGGTATTGCCCCAGCCGCATAGTGCCGCCCTTGTCGCCATCGGCCGCGCGCTTTTCGAGCTGGTTGCCACGTGCCCATTCGGTCAGCAATCCGACGACCGGCTCGGGGCACTGGCCAAACTCCGTCGAGGAGGCGCCGGCGATGCCGAGCAGATTCCGCGACGCCTCGATCACCGCCATCTGCATGCCGAAGCAAATACCGAAGAAGGGGATCTTCCGCTCGCGTGCAAACCGCACGGCCTCGATCTTACCCTCCGTGCCGCGCTCGCCGAAGCCGCCTGGCACCAGGATGCCGTGCACGTTCTCCAGCCGGCGCACCGCCTCCTGATCGTTCTCGAAGATGGCGCTGTCCACCCAATCCAGCTTGACGCGGGTGTTGTGGGCGATACCGCCATGCGCCAGCGCTTCATTCAGGCTCTTATAGGCATCCAGCAGGCCGGTGTACTTGCCGACCACGGCGATGGTCACCTCGCCTTCCGGCGCGGTGATGCGCTCGACGATCTTCTCCCAGTTCGAGACGTCGGGCTCGCCATAGATGCTGAGGTTGAAGTGTCGTAGCACTTCGCGGTCCAGTCCCTCCCTGTGATAGGCCAGTGGCACCTCGTAAATGCTGCGCGCGTCGAGCGCCGGGATGACGGATTCCGGCCGCACGTTGCAGAACAGCGCGATCTTGCGGCGCTCATTCTCTGGGATCGGCCGGTCGCAGCGGCACAGCAGGATCTGCGGCTGGATGCCCTGGCCCAGCAATTCCTTCACGCTGTGCTGGGTCGGCTTGGTCTTCAGCTCGCCGGCGGCCGGAATCCACGGCACCAGCGTCAGGTGCACGAATAGGCTGCGGGTGTTGCCAAGCTCGTTGCCGAGCTGCCGAATGGCTTCAAGGAACGGCAGCGATTCGATGTCACCCACAGTGCCGCCGACCTCTACCAGGACGAAGTCGTAGGGGTCGGTGTCCGCCACCACGGCTTCCTTGATGGCGTCGGTGATGTGCGGGATGACCTGGACGGTGGCGCCGAGGTAGTCGCCCCGCCGCTCCTTGGCGATCACCTCGGAATACAGTCGGCCTGTCGTCCAGTTATCCGCCTTGTTGGCGTGCACGCCGGTGAAGCGCTCGTAATGGCCGAGATCGAGATCGGTCTCGGCGCCATCATCGGTGACGAAGACTTCGCCATGCTGATAGGGCGACATCGTGCCCGGATCGACGTTCAGATAGGG
>CAXTJY010000384.1:0-4668 GCA_964244395.1 uncultured Rhodovarius sp. | reverse complement strand
CGAGTTCTCGGGCGGCCAACGCCAGCGCATCGCCATCGCCCGCGCCCTGGCCAGCGAACCCCGCCTCATCATCGGCGACGAACCGGTCTCCGCGCTCGACGTCTCGGTCCAGGCCCAGGTGCTGAACCTGTTGCAGGATCTGATCCGCGAGCTGCAATTCGGCTTCGTCATGATCAGCCACGACCTCGGCGTCGTCCGCCACATCGCCGACCGCGTGGCGGTGATGTATCTGGGCCGCATCGTCGAGGAAGGCCCGGTCGCCGCCGTCTTCGGCGCCCCGCGCCACCCCTACACCCGCGCATTGCTGGCGGCAGTCCCCGGCCAGGGCGCCCGCGCCGCGCCCCTGCAAGGCGACGTCCCCAGCCCTATCGCGCCACCACCCGGCTGCCGCTTCCACACCCGCTGCGCCTTTGCCGAACCGCAATGCAGCGCCACCATGCCCGAACTCGTCGGCGACACGCATCGCGACGCCTGCCTGCTGTCGGACCACCTGCCACCGGCCACGCCCTTCCACGAAAACACCACCGGCGGCGACCGCCTTACCCGCCTCGCCGCACGCTTCCAACGGGAGACCGCCTGATGCTCCGCGCCCTTCTTTGCCTGCTCCTCCTCGCCGGCACCGCCCAGGCCCAAAACCTCCGCATCGGCCTGCGCGAGGACCCCGACATCATGGACCCGACGCTGGCCCGCACCTTCGTCGGGCGCATCGTCTTCGCCTCGCTCTGCGACAAGCTGTTCGACATCAACGAGCGGCTGGAGATCGTGCCGCAGCTCGCCACCGGCCACACATGGGACGACCCGCGCACGCTACGCATCACCCTCCGCCCCGGCGTGAAGTTCCACGATGGCGACCCGATGGACGCCGAGGCCGTGCGCTATTCGTTGAACCGCCACCTCACCCTGCAGGGCAGCTTCCGCCGCGGCGAGATCAACGGCATCCAGGCCGTCGAAGTGGTCGATCCGCTGACCGTCCTCATCCGCCTCGCCGAACCCTCCGCCGCCTTCCTGTCGCAGCTGACGGACCGTGCCGGCATGATCGTCAGCCCGCGCGCCGCCGAGGCCGCCGGCCGCAATTTCGGCCTGCGCCCGGTCTGCGCCGGCCCGTACCGTTTCGTGGAGCGCGTGGCTCAGGACCGCATCGTCGCCGAGCGCTTCGCCGACTACTGGAACGCCGCCGCCATCACCATCCCGCGCATCACCTACCAGATCATCACCGACAGCACGGTGCGCCTGGCCAACCTGCAATCCGGCGCGCTGGAGATGGTGCAGAGCATCGACCCCGACGACGTCGCCGCGGTGCGTCGCAACAGCCGCCTGCGCCTCAGCATCTCGGACGAACTGGGCTATCAGTCACTCACCATCAACATCGGCAACGGCGCCCGGGCGCAGACGCCGATGGGCCAGGACGCCCGGGTCCGCGCCGCCTTCGAGCTGGCGCTGGACCGGCAGGTGATCAACCAGGTGGTGTATGAGGGGATGTTCACCCCCACCGCGCAGCCGGTGCCGCCCACCAACCCGCTGCACGTCGCGGCCTTCCGGCCGGAGCCGCGCAATGTGGACCGCGCCCGTGCCCTGCTGCGCGAGGCCGGCGTGCGCACCCCGCTGGCGGTGGAGATAACCGTGCCCAACAGCCCGGACCTTCGGCAGGCCGCAGAGGTGATGCAGGCCATGCTCCGCGAGGCCGGCTTCGAGCTGCGCATCAACACCATGGAGTTCGCCAGCTCGCTGCAGGCCGCCACCCGCGGCGATTTCGAGACCTACTTGCTGGGCTGGTCCGGCCGGGTGGACCCCGACGGCAATGCCTGGACCTTCATGCACAGCAGGGGCCCCTCCAATGACGGCCGCTACGCCAACCCGGAAGTGGACCGCCTGCTGGACGCGGCGCGCATCGAGCAGGACGCGGCAAAGCGGCGCGACCTCTACGCGCAGATCTGGGCCATCGCCATCCGGCAGGACCGCAGCCGCATCTATTTGTGGCACCGCAAGAACATCGTGGCGCACACCGCCCGCCTCACCGGCTTCACGCCCATCCCCGATGGGCTGATCCGGCCGCAGGGGCTGCGGCTCGCGCCTTGATCGCCTGGTTCCTCCGCCGGCTGGGACAGATCCTGCCCACGCTGCTCATCCTCAGCTTCGGCATCTTCGCCCTGCAACAGCTGATGCCGGGTGACCCGGCACTGATCCTGGCCGGAGAGGACCGCGGCGACCCGCGCGTGCTGGCGGAAATCCGCGCCGAGCTGATGCTCGACCGGCCGCTGCTGGAACAATACGCCCACTGGCTCTGGCGCCTGCTGCACGGCGATTTCGGCTTCTCCTGGCGCATCCGCGTGCCGGTGCGGGAGCTGCTGCTGGACAAGCTGCCGGTCACCGCGCAGCTCGCCAGCATGAGTTTCGTCATCGGCGTGCTGATCGGCGTACCGGCCGGCGTGCTGAGCGCGGTGTGGAAGGACCGGCCGCTGGACTGGCTGGTCAATGGCGTGGCGCTGTTCGGCATCTCAATGCCTAATTTCTGGCTCGGCATCATGATGATCCTGCTGTTCTCGGTCGAACTCGGCTGGCTGCCGCCCTCCGGCTACGTGCCGCTGTGGGAAGACCCGGTGCAGAGCCTGGCCACCACCATCATGCCGGCCTTCGTGCTGGGCACCGGCGTCGCCTCCATCCTGATGCGCCACACCCGCGCCGCCATGCTGGGCGCGCTGGAGCAGGACTACGTCCGCACCGCGCGGGCAAAGGGCGTGGCGGAACTGCACGTGGTAGGCTGGCACGCGCTGCGCAACGCGCTGATCCCGGTGGTCACGCTCGGCACCATCGAATTCGGCCGCCTGCTCGCCGGCGCCGAGCTGACGGAGCAGATCTTCTCCATCCCTGGCTTCGGCAAGCTGGTGGTGGATGCGGTCTTCAACCGCGACTACCCCGTCGTGCAGGGGGTGGTGCTGGCCACCGCGCTGATCTTCGTCGCCCTCAGCCTGGTGGCGGACATCCTGTACA
Organism: uncultured Rhodovarius sp.; assembly: GCA_964244395.1. Lineage (GTDB taxonomy): Bacteria > Pseudomonadota > Alphaproteobacteria > Acetobacterales > Acetobacteraceae > Rhodovarius. The sequence continues at coordinate 1,680 of CAXTJY010000384.1, read as the reverse complement.
TGATGATCAACCCGCGGCTGCGAACGGCATGACGGAGGATCGCCCGCCACGCAGGATGAAGCGGCCTACGTCTTGCCACGTGGCCGCGTTGCCCGCCGGCGCCACGGCGCCATGAGCGCTTCGGCCCCCGTCACGGCTGCCGCCCCGCCCGCATCGCCCGCCCGCCGAGCGCTGTCTTCCCTGCTCCGGCACCGGCTGGCCATGTTTGGCCTGATCGTCGTCCTCCTGTTCGTCGCCGCCGCGCTGCTGGCGCCCTGGATTTCTCCCGCCGACCCATTGCAGACCTCGTGGACGGCCATCCGCCGCGCCCCCTCCGCCGCGCACTGGTTCGGCACCGACGAGAATGGCCGCGACGTGCTCTCCCGCGTGCTTTGGGGCGCCCGCGCCTCGTTGATGGCGGGCTCCATCGCGGTCGGCGGCGCGCTGCTCATCGGCGTGCCCATCGGCCTGCTCGCGGGGTTGGCCGGCGGCTGGGTGGATGCGGTGATCTCCCGCATCGCCGACGCCATGCTGGCGGTGCCGTTCCTCATCCTGGCCATCGCCCTCGCCGCCTTCCTGGGCCCGGCGCTGGAAAACGCCATGCTGGCCATCGCCGTCTCCGCCAGCCCGGTCTTCGTGCGGCTGGCACGGGGCATGGCGCTGGAGGCCGCGACAACCGACTATGCGGAGGCAGCCCGCGCCATGGGCAACCCGCCGTGGCGCACCGCCGCGGTCCACATCCTGCCCAACATTGCGCCGCCGCTTCTGGTCCAGGCCACGCTGTCCATCGCCGAGGCCATCATTGCCGAGGCCTCGCTGTCTTTCCTCGGCCTGGGCCAGCAGCCACCCTCGCCGTCCTGGGGGTCGATGCTGAACAGCGCGCAACGCTTCATCGAAAACGCGCCCTGGCTGGCCATCTTCCCAGGCATGGCGATCTTCACGCTGGTGCTGGCCCTGAACCTGTTGGGTGACGGCCTGCGAGACGCGCTGGACCCGCGCTCCGCCCTCAGATAGCTACTCGGCCGCCAGGCTCTCCAGGATCGGGCAGTCCGGTCGGCCATCGCCCTGGCAGTTCTCGGCCAGGTGCGACAGGCTGTGCACCATCTCCTCCAGCTCCAGGATGCGGGCGCGGAGGGACTGAATCTGCTCCGTCGCCATCTTCTTCACATCGGCGCTGGAGCGGCCGCGATCGTTCCACAGCGCCAGCAGGTCGCCGATCTGCCGGATGGTGAAGCCCAGATCGCGCGAGCGGCGAATGAAGCGCAGCCGATGCAGATCGGTGTCGTCATAGTTGCGGTAGTTCGCTTCGGACCGGGTGGCTTGCGGAATCAGCCCCTGTTGTTCGTACCAACGGATCATCTTTGCCGAAACGCCGGTGGCGCGTGCCGCCTGACCAATATTCATGCCGTCACCCCGCGCAATCTGAGAGAATTGGCAAGAACGAACAGGCTAGAGAGGCCCATCGCACCCGCCGCCAGTTCAGGTGAAAGCGCGTACCCGCCCAAAGGTTGCATGACACCCGCGGCAACCGGGATTAGAGCGACGTTGTAGGCGAAGGCCCAGGCGAGGTTTTGCTTGATGTGGCGCAGCGTGGCACGGGCGATGCGGATGGCGGTGGGCACGCCGCGCGGGTCGCCCCGCATCAGCACCAGGTCGGCGGACTCCATCGCGATGTCGGTGCCGGTGCCGATGGCGATGCCG
>CAXTJY010000383.1:872-4669 GCA_964244395.1 uncultured Rhodovarius sp. | reverse complement strand
CCTCGCCCACCTTGGGGCTACCGCCGGCGTCGATGTAGCGCATCTGGGCGCGCTCCAGCTCCGGGAAGCCGCGGTTGGAGGGGAAGGCATCCCAGTCGAACTGCTTTGCGGTGTGGCGCACGGTGTTTGCGCGCAGCGCGGCGGCGAGGCTGGCGCTGGGCGGCGGCGACATGACGTTCATGGCTTGGCTCCTCTGATGCCGCAGCTATGGACGCGGTGGTGCCGGGCCCGCCAGAGTGCGTTTCATGGGCAAAACGGATGACCGCTATCTGGTGCCGGGGCTGGCGCGCGGCATGGAGGTTCTGGCGGCGTTCTCGCCGACCCGGAAACAATTGTCGCTGGCTGAGTTGGCGGCGACGCTGGGCACCACCCGCTCGGCCTTGTTCCGGGTCACCTACACGCTCACCACCCTGGGCTTCCTGGTGCAGGACCCGGGTCGGCAATTCTTCTCGCTGGGTCCGGCGGTGCTTCGGCTGGGCGTAGGCTACCTGGCTACCCGCAGTCTGGTCGAGGCGGCGCTGCCGCTGCTGGAAGCCCTGCGCGACCGCACCGGCTGGTCCGCCCACCTGGGCGTGCTGGAAGGGCGGGAGCTGGTCTATCTGCTGCGGCTGCCGACCCACCGCCGCATGTCCATCGTGCATGAGGGTAGCCGTCTGCCGGCACAAGCCACCAGCATGGGGCGCGTGCTGCTGGCCGGGCGCGACGCCGCGGCGCTGGGCGATTTATACCGCGACGCCCCGCCGCGTGGCGGCATGGCGGCGCTGCTGGCCCAGGCGAAGTGCGACGCCAGGCGCGGCCATGTCCAGCACATGGGGGAGTTCGAAAGCGGCATGGCCAGCATCGCGGCGCCGGTGCGGGACGCCGGCGGAGTGATCGCCGCCATCAGCATCACGGCACCGTTGGCCGAGGCGGGGGCGCCACCGGTGGAGGCGGTGGTGGCCACCGCCGCGGCGCTTTCCGTGGCGCTGGGCGTAAGCCCCCCCGGGACCGCCTCCAGATCGCAGCGAGGGGTCACTCCATGATTGGGACGAATGACCCGCCCACGGGGGCGTTGGGGATCGTCCTCTGTCAAGCCGGACGGTCAGAAGCTACCGGGGCATAGCCAAGTCGGCTACTGCATCGCGCGGCGTGTCGATCAGCACCTCTTCGGCGCGCACCTACGCCGCCCGCTGCCGCACCATGTTCACCCCTGCCGCGACGCACGCCATCCCGGCCGCCACATACAGCGCCGCCACCGCAATGCCGGAACCGCCATGCGAGAAGTGAAACACCGTCGCTACGATGGTGGTGCCGCTGGCCTGCCCCAGCACCCGCGCCGTGCTCTGCATGCCGCCCGCGCTGCCGGCCCGGCTGCGCGGTGCCCCGGCCAGCATGGCGCGGTTGTTCGGCGCCTGGAACGCGCCGAAGCCAAAGCCGCAGACGAACAGCGCCGCCATCACCGGCCAGCGCGCGCCCTCCGCCGGCAACCAGGCCACCACCAGCAGCCCCGCCGCCACCAGCAGCGAGCCCAGGGCACAGGGCCACGCCGCATTCGCCCCGTGCGTCTGAGTATCCGCCAGCCGCCCGGCCAGCGGCGCCGCCAGCGCGATGGCCGCAGGCCAGGGCGATATCATGAGCCCGATCTCGGCGACGCTGCGCCCCGCGGCCGTGAAATGGAATGGCAGCGAAACATACACCATCGCCTGCGCCCCGAACATGCAGGCCGAGGCCATGATCGCCAGCCGCACCGGGCGAATTCGCAGCAGGTCAAGCGGCAGCAGCGGCGCCCGCTGGCCCCATTGCAGCCGCACCAGCGCGGTGAAGCTCAGCATCGCGCCCGCCAGCAGCCCGGCCCCCAGCGCCGGCCACATCAGCAGCATGTCCAGCCCCAGGAACAACGCCGAGAAGCTGAGCACGTTCAGCCCGGCGCCCAGCCAGTCGAAAGGCCGCTCCTGCGGCGGAATGTCGGGCAGCATCCGGCTGCCCAGCAGCAGCACCACCAGGCCGATCGGGATGGTGACGAAGAACACCGCAGGCCAGCCCGCCAGCGTCATGATGACGCCGCCGATGCTCGGCCCCGTCGCCGAACCCATCGCCACCATGAAGGCGTTGACGCCGATGGCCCGCCCCAGCTGCGCCACCGGATAGGTGTGCCGCACCAGCCCGGCGGACAGGCTCATCACCGCCGCGCTGCCCATGCCCTGCAGCACGCGCGAGAACAGAAGCGTCTCCAGCCCCGGCGCGAACGCGCTGCCGAAAGCGCCGACGATGAACACGCACAGCCCGAAACGATAGATCCGGCGAAAGCCGAACACCTCGCCCAGCGCGGCGAATGGCAGCAGCAGGCTCACCACCGCCAACTGGTAGGCGTTGACCACCCAGGTGACCGCCGAGGGGGTGATGTCGAGGTCACGGGCGATGGTGGGCAGCGCCACGTTGACCATGGTGCCGTCCAGCACGGTGATGGTGATGCCCAGCGCGATGCAGGCCATCGCCGCCCCGCGGCGGCCCTCCGGCAGGCCGTCCTGCCCGTCGCCGTGGGTGTCGCTCACCGTCGGTGGCGCCGGAAGCGGGCCGGGCCGGTGGCGAAGGCGACGTGCATGACTTCCTCCCACCGCAAATCCGGGCTTCGATACACCGAACCACGGAAACCCGGAAATGACCCCCAGCCTGAATCTCGCGCAGCTCGACCGCGCCGTCGCCGTCATCGCCGCGCATATCGCGGAAGGCCGACAACCGGGTGCCACCCTGGCCGTGGCCCGTCGCGGCGATGTCGTGCTGCACCACGTGGCCGGCGAGGCCCGGCTGGGGCAACCGGCCACCGACGACACGCTGTGGCTGCTCTACTCCAATACCAAGGTCATCACCGCCTGCGCCATCTGGATGCTGGTGGAGCAGGGCCGGATGAACTTTGCCGACCCCGTCGCCCGGCACCTCCCCGGCTTCGCGCGGAACGGCAAGGGCGGCGTCACGCTGGTGCACCTGCTGAGTCACCAGGGCGGCTTCAGCAACGGGCAGGTGCCGGAGGCGGCGTGGGAGGATGCGGCCGCGTTGCGCGAAGCGGTGTGCGACTTCCGCCTCGAGTCAGCGCCGGGCGCACTGGTGCACTACCACCCCGCTTCCGCGCATTGGGCCGCCGCCGCGCTGATCCGCGCCGTCACCGGCGAGGATCACCGCGACTTCATCCGCGCCAACATCATCCAGCCATTGGGCCTGGGGCGCGAACTCTTCGTCGGCCTGCCGGCGGCGGAACAGGCCCGCGCCGCCGACATGCACGATGCGGGCCCGGTGCAGCGCATGCCGGAATGCGGGGCGGCGCACCGGGCGGCGGGCGTGCCCGGCGGCGGCGGCTACGCCACGGCAAGGGCCATGACCCTGTTCTACCAGTCACTGCTCGGCCACGGGCCGCGCCTGGTCTCACCCCGGATGATGGCCTACGTCACCCGCAACTTCACCGGCGAGCGACCGGACCTGGCCCAGAACATGCCGATGCACCGGGGCCTGGGTCCGCACTCCCGCGGCACCACGGACCACATCCGCGGCCTGGGCAGCCTGGCGTACCCCACCACCTTCGGCCACGGCGGCGTCGGCAGCAGCTATTGCTGGGGCGACCCGGACAGCGGCACCTCGATGGCCTTCATCAGCAACCTGCGCCAAGCCGACGAAGCCTGGCACGCTGACCGGATGGAGACCGTCAGCAACCTGGTGCATGGGGCGATTACAGGGGTGTGAGGATGACCCCCAAGGGGCAGCGCCCTTGGAAAGCCACGCTCACACCGCCAGTTTGCGCGATGAGGCGCGCAGATCGTCTTCCGACA
>CAXTJY010000383.1:0-862 GCA_964244395.1 uncultured Rhodovarius sp. | reverse complement strand
CGTGACCAGCAGAACACTGCCGCCGTGCCAGACCAGCACCATGGCCGCGGCGTCGAGATGATGCAGCAGGGTCAAGCCGACCGAGGCCATCGCGGCGGCGGCCAGCCCGGCCATGGCGGCAACGCTCACGGGCCGCACCAGCGCGCCATGCCGCACCATCCACAGCATTGTGCCGGTCAGCGGAATGCCGAAGCCCAGGATGAATCTGGCACAGCTGAAGCTGGTGCCCATGCCCAGCCCTGCCAGGCCGCCCTCCCACAGATCGGCCAGGCAGCCCAGACCCATTCCGGCCACCCAGCCGAGCGCGGGCAGCAGCGGCAGCCAGGCCCAGCGGCGGTCGCCATCCGGCCGCGAGAGGGTGAAGGCGGCCAATGTGGCGAGGATAGCGGTCAGCAGCGCGAAGGCCAGATTGGCCTGCTCGTGCATCAGCCCCAGCCGCTCTTCTATGTCGTGCCGGAACCCTGAAATCGCGATGATGCTGGCCATCAGGGCCAGCGCCATACCGAACCACAGCAGCGCCCCCTGCCAGGGCGGGCCCAACCGTCGCACCGGTGAGGCATGCCGGCTCAGCTGGGCGATCAGTTCCTCGTCTTTCACCGCCGCCCCCCCAATTTGACGCGCAGTGCGGCAACGGCGCGATGCGTCGCGATCTTCAACGCACCCACGGTCATCCCGCTGATCTCCGCCGCTTCCTTCAGCGGCCGCTCCTGCAGCTTGGCCAGCAGCAGCGCCTGGCGCTGGCTGACCGGCAGGGTACCCACCGCGCGCCGCAATTCCTCGGCTTCCAGCCGCGCCGTGCCGATGGCGGGCGTGGCGCCCACGCCTTCCGCCAAATCCTCAATGTTGGACTCGCGGCCGGTGG
>CAXTJY010000382.1:0-4677 GCA_964244395.1 uncultured Rhodovarius sp. | reverse complement strand
AAGTGCGTATACGTCAAAAGCGTATCGTGGGTTCGAATCCCACCCTGTCCGCCAGCCATAAGTTATTGATATAGTTGAGTTTTACGGAAGTTTCTCGTCCGGGACCTTTTGGCGGGAAACAGCCGGTTTTCGGGCACAGAACCCTGGGTCGGTAGTCTCTGAGACGGTGTAGCCGTGTTGATTCTGCGGTGTGACGGCCTCGAGTCTCTTTGGCCTGCTCCGGCACTACGCTTTGACTCTTCCCGACAGCTTACTCCATTCCGCCGCGGGTCAGCCACAGGTCATGCCCAGAGGAACACGACGCTGGGGCGCGCATCGGTCACTGCCAGTGGCGGGGACGTTGATAGCTGAGAGGCTCCACTTAGCGAAAGCCGATAACACGCTCCTGTTCCCGCCAGTCTATCGGCAGTCGGGTAAGCATCGGTTATGACCCACGGAATAGGAGATACCTTTCGCCCGGAGTACCGCTTGAGGCAACATCATCATCCGATGCCAGCTACCACTGACCACTACCGCGCCGCGCAGGAGAGCGTCATTGCCGGCGCGCCAAACCTTGTTGTGACGCGGATGCCGGCGGCCCGCGATGGCGGAGCGCCGGCTGTCCTTCTGCACGGCATCGGTGGCAACCGCGCCAATCGGACCGACGACCTTCCTGCTCTCGCCACCGAACGCGACGTGCTGGCCCCGGACCTGCGCGGCTACGGCGACAGCGAATCCCATCCCCACGCCGCACCGCCGCTCACTTTTGACGACCTCGTGTCTGACGCGGCGCGCGTGCTGCAGGCAGTCGACCGACCGGCGCATGTACTCGGCCTTTCGATGGGCGGGCTGGTGGCACAGGCGCTCGCAGCACGCTGGCCGGAGCGCGTACGCTCTCTCGCTCTCGTCGCCTACCGGCCGCGCGACGCGCCTGTCCTGCCGGGCGAACGCGGCGAGGCTTTCCTGCGCGACCGCCTGGGACCGATCGAGCGCGGCGGGACCGCGGCATTGGCGGACTCGCTGGTGGCAGCCCTGGCCGGGCCGGCGGCGTCACCCGGCGCGCTCGCTGCGTTGCGCGCCAGCATCCTTCGCCTCCGCGTGCCCGACTACTTGGCCGTGCTGCGCGCACGCAGCCAGATGGGGCCCGTCGCCGACTCACCGAGCCTGCGCCTTCCGGTCCTCGTCATGGGCGGCGAAGCCGACCGACTTGCGCCGCCTGAACAGATGCGGGCACTCGCGGCCGCGATACCTGGCGCTGTGCTGCACCTGTTCCCGGGCGTCGGCCATTTGGTCAATCTCGAGGCGCTGGACGCCTTTCGTGCAACCGTCACCGCCTTCTGGCCCCGCGTTGAGGATGCCGCATGCTGATCGAACGGATCGAGGCGCGCTGGATCGATGCCTTCGCCAACACGCTTGGGCTGTGCGGCGTCGCCGCCGGCGACGAAGTCGCCGTACTGAGCGAAACGCAATCCCGGGCGGTGCTTCCGCGGCTGGCCGAACTGGCTTTGCTGCGGATGGGCGCCCGGCCGTTTCACGTCGTCATGCCGTCGCCGCCGGTGGCGGGCAGTATCCCGGTGCGCTCCACCGGAACGTCTCTCGCGCTTGGCGGCAACAGGGCGGCGATCGCCTCGCTGGCCGCGAGCCGCCTTGTGGTGGATTGCACCGTCGAGGGGCTGCTGCACGCCCCTGAGCGCGGCGCGGTCATGGCGGGCGGGACGCGGGTGATGATGGTGAGCAACGAGCATCCGGAGGTGCTGGAACGCCTGCAGCCCGATCCCGCCATCGTCCCCATCGTGCGGCGGGCAGTGGCGCGCGCCAGGGCGGCGGCCGAAATGCGCGTCACCTCCGCGGCCGGCACGGACCTCACCGTGCGGCTGGAAGGTGCGCCGATCCGCGCCGCCATGGGCTTCACCTCGGAAGAGGCGCCGGTGGCCTACTGGCCGGCGGGCCTCATCGCCTGCTTCCCGCTGGCGGGCAGCGTGCGCGGCCGCGTCGTGCTGGCCCCGGGCGACGTCAACCTCACCTTCAAGGAATACCTGCGGGAGCACACCACGCTGGAGATCGAGGGCGACCGCGTCGTCGCCATCCGCGGCGATGGCATGGAGGCTGCGATGCTGCGCGGCCAGCTCGCCGATTGGAACGAACCCGATGCCTGGTGCGTCTCGCATGCCGGCTGGGGGCTCAATCCCAAGGCGCGCTGGGATGCGCTGATGGCTTACGACAAGCGCGATGTGAACGGCACCGAGCTGCGCGCCTTCGCCGGCAACTTCCTGTTCTCCACCGGATCGAACGAACACGCCGGCCGCTTCACCCGCGGCCATTTCGACTGGCCGATGCGCGGCTGTACGGTGGAGCTGGACGGCGTGGCGGTGGTGCGTGACGGCGTGCTGGTGCCGGAAGGGATATCGGAATGAAGTGTTTTGCCCGCCTTTTTGTCGCTCTCTCGCTCATCGTCGGGGCCCAGGCGCAGACCTATCCCTCCCGGTCGATGTCCTTCCTCGTCGGCAGTCCGCCTGGCGGCAGCACGGACATCATCGCGCGCGCCCTGGGCACGAAGCTGCAGGCATCCCTCGGCCAGTCCCTCGTCATCGAGAACCGGCCGGGAGCGTCGGAGATGGTGGCGGCGCGCGCGCTGGCCAGCGCGGCGCCGGATGGATACACCATCGCGATCTTCTCCAACGCGCTCGCGATCAACGAAACCCTGCTGCCGAACCGGAATTTCAGCGCGCTGCGCGATCTCACGCCGCTCGCCAGGGTGGCCGAACTGCCTTTCGCCATCATGGTGCGCGCCGAGCTGCCGGCCGCGAACCTGCGCGAGCTGGTCGCCCTCGCCCAGTCTAGCCCCGGTACGCTGAACTATGGCCATGTCGGCGTCGGCGCGCCGCATTACCTCACCATGGAGTGGTTCAGGCGCGCGGCCGGGATCGACCTCGTGCCGGTGCCTTACCCGGGCTCGGCGCCGCTCTTCGTCTCTCTCCTGCGGGGCGACGTGCAGGTGACGGTGGGCGCGCTGGGCGCCGCCACGCAGCTCATCGAGAGCGGCCGGGTGCGGCCGCTGGCGGCGATGTCGACGCGACGGCCCAGTTCACTTCCTAACCTGCCCACGGTTGCGGAGTTCGGCTACCCCGAATTCGCGCTCGTTCCCTGGATGGGCATCTTCCTCCGCGCCGGCACGCCGCCCGAGATCGTGGCCCGGCTGGAACGCGCCGTGCTCGAGGCGATGGATGATCCAGCGCTGCGGGGGCAGTTCGATCGCCTGGCCATCGAGGCGGCCTTCCTGCCCGCCGGCCCGTTCGCCGAGGTCATGCAGCGCGAGGTGAGAAGCTGGGCCCAGATCATCCAGGATGTGGGCGTGCAGCCGCAGTGAACAGCCCTGGCACCACCGTCCGACACGCCGTCATCGCCGGCGCGGGCTTCGCTGGCCTGACGGTGGCCGTGGCGCTGCTGCAGCGTGGCTGGTCGGTGACGTTGTGCGAGAGGGCCGCGAGCGTCCGCTCCGAGGGGTACAGCATCGCCTTCCACGAGAACGGCCTGCGCTCCCTGGAAGTACTGGGATTGGTCGACCAGGCACTGGAGGGCGCACGGCGGATGCCGAGCCGGCAGACGCGTGACCGACACGGCCGGGTCACGGCGGATTTCGACGCGAGCTACCGGGTCTATCGGGTGTCGCGCCCGCATCTCGCGGGCGTGCTGGCGGCGGAGGCGCAACGCCTGGGGGCCGAATTCCGCTTCGGGACCGAGGTCGCCGGAGCCGGGGCGGAGGGCGGGCTGTTGCTCGGCGACGGCTCTGCGCTGCGCGGCGACATCGTGGTCGCGGCAGATGGCGTGAACTCCAAGGTCCGCGATGCGCTGGGGCTCCTCGCCCGGCGGACCATACCCGGCGAAGGGGCGACCCGGTTCATCATCCCGCGGGAGCCCGGCGAGCTCGGTGCCGACGACGACGGGGAGACCGGTTTTGAGTTCTGGTCCGACCGGCGGCGCTTTCTGTATCGCCCTGCCTCCGCGACCACGGCCTATTGCACCGTCACCTGCCCTGACAGCGATCTGAAGGGCCGGCAGGTTCCTATCGACGCCGCGACGTGGATGCGCTCCTTCCCCACCGTGGCCCATGTGATCGAGAAGGCGGGGCGCGAGGCGGACTGGTCAGAGGCGCGCTGGGCGCAGTACCAGATCATCCGCCTGAAGCGGTGGTCGAGCGGGCGTGTGGCGGTGGTGGGCGATGCAGCCCATGCCATGGTGCCCAATCTCGGGCAGGGTGCGAATTGCGCGATCATGAACGCGCTTGCGCTTGCCTTGACGGTCGCCCATGCCCCGGATTTAGAAGTGGCTTTACGGGAATGGGAGCGCAGCGAACGCCCGATCATCGAGCACGCGCAGCGTTGGTCGTCGCTCTTCACCGCGCCCCTGGCCTGGCCGGAATGGCTGTGGTCCTTCGTGGTTCCCCGCGCCGGTCGAACGGTATGGCTCCAGCGCCAGATGACCCGGCCGGCCCGCCACGAGCCGAAGGGCTACGCCGCCCTCGGGAAGGCGGGGTGATCGCGTCTCCCATGGCGATCTGCCTGATCGGCGGTGCAGGCGTTCCGGATACCTGGCGCAGCACCTTCGAGTCCGTGCTGCGGGAGGAGGGCCTTTTCGTTTGGGACCGACACGGCGCCATGGAGGCTGAATGCGCAATCGTCGCGCGGCCGCAGCCGGGTG
>CAXTJY010000381.1:0-4699 GCA_964244395.1 uncultured Rhodovarius sp. | reverse complement strand
GTAGCTGGGGCCCAGATGCACCAACCGCAGCGACGGTATCTCGCTTACCACCACCCGCGCCTCGCCCCGCAGCCGGGGTACGTCGGTCGGCGCCACCTGGTCGATGATGTCCACATCGCCGCTCAGCACCGCCGCCGTCCGCCCGCTATCGTTCGAGATGAAGCGGTAGGAGACGCGCTGCCAGGGCTCCGTGCCGCCCCAATAGCCGTCGTGCCGGGCCAGCTCCGTCCGGTCGCCGGCGCGGTGCCCGACGACGCGGTAGGGACCGGTGCCGATGGCGGCGCGGGTGCTGTTGTAATCCTCCGTCGCGGCGCCCTCGCCGGCGTGGCGGCTGACGATGAAGATGCCCACCAGGTCGGTCGGCATCAGCGGGTTCGGCCTCGACGTGCGGATGCGAACAGTGCGCGCATCCGCCACCTCCACCCCCGCCACCATGCGCAGCATGGAGCCGAAGCCGGAGGGCGAGTTCGGCACGTTCGGCGCCCGGCCCAGGGTGAAGACCACGTCGTCCGCGGTGAAGGGCCGGCCATCATGCCAGGTCACACCGTCGCGCAGCCGGAGCTCCCAGGTCAGGTCATCGATGGCGCGCCAGCTCTCGGCCAGGCCGGGGATGAGGCGGGAGCGCGCGTCGCGGTCCACCAGCCGGTCGAAGACGTGGTGCGCCAGGGCGTTGTTTGGGGCGGCGTTGAAGAAATGCGGGTCCAGGCTGGTGATCGACCCGCCGGTGCCGATGGTCAGGGTCTGCGCGGACGCTGTCGCCGCGATCAACCCCGCCAGAACCGCCTGTCGTAAGAGCATTCCACTCCCGCCCCGTAATCGTTACCGTCCGCTTTCACTAGCGACCGGGCGGGGCCGCCGCTACGAAGAAAACATGGAGAAAACGATGCGCAGCACGATAGCGGCCTTGATGCTGGCAGCCGGCACGGCGGGCGCCCAGACGCTGACCATGGCCGTCGGCGCGCCGGTGACGAGCCTGGACCCGCATTTCCACCAGCTCAGCCCCAACAACGCCGTCGCCAGCATGATCTTCGACCGGCTGGTCAACACCGATGCGCAGGCTCGCAACATCCCCGGCCTGGCGCTGAGCTGGTCCGCCATCTCGCCCGACACCTGGGAGTTCCGGCTGCGCCGCGGCGTGCGCTTCCACAACGGCCAGGATTTCACCGCCGAGGACGTGGCCTTCACCTTCGCCCGGGTGCCCAACGTGCCGAACAGCCCGAGCAGCTTCGCAGGCTTCGTGCGGCCGATCACGCGGACCGAGATCGTCGATCCCTACACCATCCGCCTGACCACGAACGGCCCCTACCCGCTGCTGCCGCAGGACCTGTCCAACGTCTACATCCTGGACAGCACGACGCACGCGCAGGCGACGACGGAGCAGTTCAATGCCGGCCCGATGGCCGTCGGCACCGGCCCGTTCCGCCTGCTTCGCCACGCCAATGGCGACCGCATCGAGCTGGAGCGCAACGACGCCTATTTCGACGACGCCCCGGCCTTCGCCCGGGTGAACTACCGGATGATCACCAACGACAGCGCCCGTGCCGCCGCGCTGCTGGCCGGCGACGTGGACGTGATCGACCAGGTACCGACCGCCGACCTGGCCCGCCTGCGCACCGACCAGCGGGTGACCCTGGCCGAGACGGTGGGGCTGCGGATCATCTATCTCAGCATGGACCACAGCCGCGACGACGCCACGCCGTTCATCACCGACAATGACGGCCGGCCCATCGCCCGCAATCCGTTGAAGGATGTGCGCGTGCGCCGCGCCCTGTCGATGGCAATCGACCGCAATGCCATCACGTCGCGGGTGATGGAGGGCAGCGCCACCCCCTCCGGCCAGTTCCTGCCGCCCGGCGTGTTCAGCCACGTGCCGGACCTGACCGCGCCGGCCTTCGACGCCGAGGGCGCACGCCGCCTGCTGGCCGAGGCGGGTTTCCCGCAGGGGTTCCGCATCACCCTGCACGGCCCCAACGACCGCTACCCGAATGACGGCCGCATCATCCAGGCCATCGGCCAGATGTGGACGCGCATCGGTGTGCGCACGGCGGTGGAGGCGCAGACCTGGACGACCTTTGTCGGGCGGGCCGAGCGCGCCGAGCTCAGCGCCTTCCTGATCGGCTGGGGCAGCAACCCGGAGGGCAGCCACCCGCTGCGCAACCTGATCGCCTGCCGCTCGCGTGAGCGCGGCTGGGGCAATTCCAACCGCGGCCGCTACTGCAACGAGGCGCTGGACCAGGGCCTGGTCCGCGCCATGCAGGTGCTGGACGACGGCGCCCGCGAGCGCCAGCTGATGGACCTGCAACGCCAGGCCTTCGCCGATCAGGCGATCATCCCGCTGCACATCCAGACCAATATCTGGGCGGCACGGCGCGGCTTCACGGTGACGCCGCGGGCCGATGAGCTGAGCCTGGCACAGAGCGTGCGGCCGGCGGTGGGACGTTGATGCCCACGCCGGGGGGCGCCCGCTGATGCGCGAGACCGCACGCCTCGGCGCTACGATTGGGGCGGGCTGATGCTCATCTACCTCCTCCGCCGGCTCATGCAGTCCGGCTTCGTCATGCTGGCGATGAGCCTGCTGGTGTTCCTGGGCGTCTACGCCGTGGGCGACCCCATCGAGATCCTGATCTCGCCGGACGCCGATCAGTTCGAGCGCGAACGCGCCATCCGCGCGCTCGGGCTCGACCTGCCGCTGTACCAGCAATACCTCGTCTTCCTGGGTCGCGCCCTGCAGGGCGACCTGGGCCGCTCCTTCGTCTTCAACGAACCCGCCATCCAGATCATCCTGCAACGCATGCCCGCGACGCTGGAGCTGGCCTTCGGCTCGATGTTCCTCAGCATCCTGATCGGCCTGCCGCTGGGGCTGTTCGCCGGCCTCAAGCCGGACAGTCCGGTCTCCAAGGGCATCATGGCGACGTCCATCCTGGGCTTCTCGCTGCCCAACTTCTGGGTCGGGCTGATGCTGATCATGGTCTTCGCCGTGCAGCTCGGTTGGCTGCCCAGCACTGGGCGGGGCGAAACCGCCATGATCTTCGGCACCCGCTGGTCTTTCCTGACCTGGGACGGGCTGCGCCACATCCTGCTGCCGGCCATCAACCTGTCGCTCTTCAAGATCAGCCTGGTCATCCGCCTGACCCGCGCGGGGGTGCGGGAGACGATGTTGATGGACTATGTGAAGTTCGCCCGCGCCAAGGGGCTCAGCCCGAACCGCGTCACCTTCGTGCACGTGTTCAAGAACATCCTGATCCCGGTCGTCACGGTCGTCGGACTGGAGCTGGGCGGCACCATCGCCTTCTCGGTCGTCACCGAGAGCGTCTTCGCCTGGCCCGGCATGGGCAAGCTTATCATCGACAGCATCAACGTGCTGGATCGCCCCGTCATCGTCGCCTACCTGCTGATGATCGTACTGATGTTCATCGTCATCAACCTGGTGGTGGACATCGTCTACACCATGCTCGACCCACGCGTGCGGCTGGAGGCCAAGGCATGAGCACGACGGTGGTTCCCGGGCCGGCGGCGCCTCCGGTGGAGACGCCATTCCGGCGCTTCGTGTCCGAGTTCTTCGGCTCGACCATCGCCGTCATCGGGCTGGCGGTGTTCGTCATCATCGCGCTGGCCGCCATCTTCGCGCCCTGGATCGCGCCGCAGAACCCCTACGATCTGGCGGTGCTGGACATCATGGATGGCAGGCTGGAACCCGGCGAGGTCGGCGGCTCCGGCATGAAGCATTGGCTGGGCACCGACGACCAGGGCCGCGACATGCTGTCCGGCATCATCTATGGCCTGCGCATCTCACTGCTGGTGGGCGTCGGCTCGGCCTTTATCGCCTGCATGGTGGGCGCCTCGCTGGGCATGCTGGCGGCCTATGCCGGGGGCCGCACCGACAGTATCATCATGCGCGTCGTCGATCTGCAGCTCTCCTTCCCCACCATCCTCGCCGCACTGATGATCCTGGCCTTCCTGGGCAAGGGCATCATGAACGTGGTGATCGCCCTGGTACTGGTGGAATGGGCCTATTACGCCCGCACCGTGCGCGGCAGCGCGCTGGTCGAGCGCCGCCGCGAATACATCGAGGCGGCCATCTGCCTGGCGCTGCCGACCCGGCGAATCCTGTTCAACCACCTGCTGCCGAACTGCCTGCCGCCGCTGATCGTGGTCGGAACCATGCAGATCGCCCGCGCCATCGCGCTGGAGGCGACGCTCTCCTTCCTCGGCCTCGGCGTGCCCATCACCGAGCCCAGCCTGGGCCTGCTGATCGCCAATGGCTACGAATACATGCTGAGCGGCAAGTACTGGATCAGCTTCTATCCGGGCATTGCGCTGCTGATCACCATCGTGTCGATCAACCTGGTCGGCGACCAGTTGCGCGACGTGCTGAACCCGCGACTGAAGAAATGACCCATCGCTGGAGCCCCACTGCCCGCGGGAGGGCCGTACGAGCCAGACCGTCATGGCCGGGCTCGACCCGGCCATCTCCTCGAGGTTTGGCACGGCAGTTAAGGCAGCAGACGGACGCGCCTGATCGCTTGGCCCGGGAACCGCGTCGAGGAGATGGCCGGGTCGGGGCCCGGCCATGACGGTTTGGCTGGATTTGGCGACTTGAATACGCTGGAAGTCCGCAACCTCTCCACTCACTTCTTCACCCGCGCCGGCGTGGTGAAAGCGGTCGAAAGCGTCTCCTTCTCGGTCGCGCGCGGCAAGG
>CAXTJY010000380.1:0-4718 GCA_964244395.1 uncultured Rhodovarius sp. | reverse complement strand
CGCCTGGACCGCGGATTGGCGGGAGGATGCGGCGCGGCGCGACTTCACCATCAATGCGATGAGCATGGGCGCGGATGGCGAGGTGCACGACTTCTTTGGTGGGCGGGACGATCTGGCGGCGGGGCGGGTGCGCTTTGTGGGCGCTGCGCGGGCGCGGCTGGCGGAGGATTATCTGCGGGCGCTGCGATTCTTCCGGTTTTGGGCCCGGTATGGGCGGGGCGAGCCGGATGCGGAGTCGCTGGAGGCGATCCGCGAGGCGGTGCCGGGACTGGCGCGGCTTTCGGCGGAGCGGGTTTGGTGGGAGTTGAAGCGGCTGCTGGAAGCGGATGATCCGGTGGATGCGCTGCGCTGGATGGAGACAGTGGGAGTGCTGCAAAAGGTCCTGCCGGAAGGCTTCCGACTAGATCGACTAAAGCAACTTCTGTCCTTAGAAAGTGGACCTGCCGATCCGGTACTTAGGTTCGCCACTCTTGATCCCGGAAATTATAATTGGGCACACGGTGTCACCTCGAGACTACGCACTTCGGTCGCGGAGGGCTTGAAGATCATGAAGGTAAGTGAACCATTTCCTTGGTTTGGTGATGTTGATTTTCCAGCTCTCCGCCGGTGGCTTGCCGACGAGGACGGCGAGACACTCGAAATGCGCTCTCTATTTGCAGAGGCTACCGACGGGCGCGATCGTCTAAAGTGGCGCCAAGCTTTCTCCATCACGAACCGTCCAGAATTTCCGCTTCGTGGTAGCGATGTTCTTCGGCTGAACATTGCACCTGGACCCAACGTTGGGCGGTTATTGGATCAAACGCGCGACTGGTGGAAAATGGGCGGCGCTGACGCCCCGCGCGAAGCCTGCCTCGCAAAGCTCCGCGAACTCGCCAACCTGCCCCCCGCCTGATAGGCCGCCCCCTATGGCGCCCACCTTTCCCCTTCTCGCCCGGCTTTGGCGCGACATCCTTCATCCACTGCGCGGTCGCATCGCTGTCGCCGCCCTTTTCACCCTGGGGCTGGCCGGCATCACCGCGCTCTACCCCATCGTCATCCAGCAAGCCTTCGACCGCTTCACCCGCGGTGACGAATCCGTCGTCTGGTTCCTGCCGCCGATCATCATCGCCGTCACCGCCACGCGGGGCTTCTTTCTCTATGCTCAGCAATACAGCCTGCAGGGGACGGTGCTGCGCGCCCTGGAAACCCTGCAGAACCGGCTGTTCGAAGCGTTGACCCGCGCCGACCTGGCCACCGCCACCGCGCTCGCCCCCGCCCGCCAGGCGGCCCGCTTCACCACCGACGCGACGCAGATTCGCGATGCCCTGGCCCGCGCCCTCGGCGGGCTGGGCGATGTCTTTACCGTCATCGGCCTCGTCGCCTCGATGCTGTGGCTGGACTGGCAGTTGGCGCTGGGCGCCGCGCTGCTCTACCCCATCGCCGCCGTCCCCATCATCCGCATCGGCAAGCGCATCCGCCGCGCCTCGTCCGGCATGCAGGACCGGGTGGGCGAGACGGCGGCGCTGGTGACCGAAAGCCTGTCCGCCGCCCGCGTCGTCCGCGCCTATCGGCTGGAAGCCGCCGAGGAGGCGCGGGCGGCCGCGGCGTTCCACGGGCTGCGGCAGTCGCTCTTCGCCATCGCCTCGACCCGCGCCCGGGTCGATCCGGTGCTGGAGGTGCTGGGCGGCCTCACCGTCGCGCTCATCCTGGGCTTCGTCGGCTGGCGGGTGTCGCACGGGCAGGGGACGATCGGCGAATTCACCGGCTTCGTAGCGGCCCTGCTCATCGCCTCGCGCCCGATTCGCGCGCTGGGGTCGCTGAACGCGGCGTTCCAGGAGGGGCTGGCCGGGCTGGCCCGCGTTTTCGCCGTGCTCGACGAGCCGCGCCGCATCGCCGACGCGCGGGATGCCGCGCCGCTGCCGGCCGGGCCGGGCCTGGTCGAGTTCCGCGACGTGCGCTTTGCCTATGGAGCGGCCGAGGCGGCGGCGCTGTCGGGCCTGACCTTCACCGCGCGGCCGGGCCAGACCGTCGCCCTCGTCGGCCCCTCCGGCGCCGGCAAATCGACCGCCATCATGCTGCTGCCGCGGCTGTTCGACGTGACCGCGGGCGCGGTGCTGCTGGACGGCGCCGATGTGCGCGGGGTGCGGTTGGACGGGCTGCGTGACGCCATCGCCTATGTCGGGCAGGAGAGCCTGCTGTTCGACGACACCGCGCTGGCCAACATTGCCTGTGGCCGACCTGGGGCCACCCGGGGGGAGGTGGAGGACGCGGCGCGGGCGGCGGCGGCGCATGGCTTCATCACGGCGCTTCCCGCTGGCTACGACACGCCGCTGGGCTCGGGCGGCGGCCGGCTGTCCGGTGGCCAGCGGCAGCGCATCTCCCTCGCCCGCGCCCTGCTGCGCAACCCCCGCGTGCTGCTGCTGGACGAGGCGACATCGGCGCTGGACGCCGAGAACGAGGTGGCGGTGCAGCAGGCCATCGCGCGGCTGCGCCGGGGGCGGACAAGCCTGGTGATCGCGCATCGCCTTTCCACCGTGCGCGATGCCGACCTGATCGTGGTGATGGCCGAGGGCCGCGCGGTGGAACAGGGCAGCCACGCCGAACTGGTGGCGCGGGATGGGCTTTACGCCCGCCTGGTCCGCGCGCAGGCGTTCGCGGCGTGAGGCAGATAGGCCGATCCAGCTTGCATTTGCAAGGATAAAATCCTAAGAACATCGGGCGCCGCTGTTTGACATCCGCATCCGCTCCCCACCCCCTCACGTGGTTTGAAAGACGGTGCAAGCAATTTGTCCCAAAGTCTCGTTTTGCGGTGAGCCATGCAGCCGGCCAATCGGCGCTCTGGCTGACTGCTGCGACCCCCGCCCTGAAGGGGCGGGGTGCCGGTCTGGGTTGGTCAGATCAATTTGTCCGTAAACATTGCTTTGGCGCATTGTTCGGTAAAACATTGCAATAAAATGATATTTTGGTTTTGCTGGCGCGACCGCATCCGCCACGCCAGGCTGTCGCGCAACGGAGGAAACCAAATGTCTACACGTCGCGCCCTGCTGGCCGCCCCGGCCCTTGCCTTGCCCGCCGTAGCCCAGCCCCGCCCCGTCACCATCACCGTGCCATTCCCGCCCGGCGGCTCGACCGACGTCACCGCGCGCATCCTGGCCGAACGCATGGCCGGGCCACTGGGCCAGCCGGTGCAGGTGGAGAACCGACCCGGTGCCGCCACCGTCATCGGCGCCGACTACGTCGCCCGTGCCGCGCCGGATGGGCATACCGTCCTGATCGCCTCCGGCTCCACCCTCACCATCAACCCGCATATCGTACGCAACATCCCCTATCGTCTGGCGGATTTCGCGCCGGTCACGCTGATCTCCACCTTGCCCTTCGCCATCGTCGCCCGGCCGGACGGCCCGGCCAGCTTGCAGGCGCTGATGGAACAGGCCCGTACCAGACCCTTCACCTACGGTACCAACGGCCCGTCCAGCTTCAACAACATCGCCATGCTGATGGTGAACGAAGCCTTCGGCGTGCGAATGACCGACATCACCTACCGCGGCGACGCCAACCAGGTCGCCGACTTCCTGGGCGGCCGGCTCGACCTGCTGGTCGTCGGCGGCGCCACCGGCCTGGCGCAGCACCGCGCGGGGTCCGGCCGCATCCTGGCCTGGACTGGCGACCGGCGCATGCCCGGCAATGAGGACGTGCCGTTGGTCGCCGACTTCAAGCCGGACGTCGTGGCGCAGACCTGGTTCGGGCTGCTGGTGCCGGCGCGCAGCCCCGCGGCGATGGTGCAACGGCTGAACGCCGCCGCCGTGCAAGCCGTCCGGACCGACGACATGCGCGGCCGCCTGCTGGCCGACGGCATGTTCGCCGCCGGCAGTTCGGTCGAGGAATTCGCCGACTTCCTGCAGCGCGAGAGCGACCGTTGGGGGCCGCTGCTGCGCCGGCTGGACCTTAGCGGCTGAGGGCTCAGCCGCCCTCCAGCGCCTGTCGCGCGCTGGCGATCAGCGGCAGCGCCTCGCGGTCGCTGCGAACCAGCGCCTCGAAGCCTTCGCGCAGCGCCGCGGTGGCGCCACGCAGCCGGCGCAGCGCCTGATCGGTATCGCCGCCCGGCAGCGACGCCAGCCTGGCCAAGGCGAGGTCGTGAATTTCCCACTGCCGGCGGATCTGCCAGCCATGGGTCGCCATTTCGGCGGCGAAGGCAGGCCGCAGCCCGACCCGTGCTTCCATTGGCCGGTAGGCTTCGAGGGCGCCGCCATCGATGGCGGCGACGCGCAGCAGGTCGTCACCCAGCGCCATCGTCTCCGCCCGGGACTCGACCAGCTGGGCCGCCACCGGCGTGGCGTCGAACCGGCTGGCGGTCACCGCCAGGGCCGAGAAATAGGTCACCATCGCGTTGGCATGGCGGAAGGCGAGTTCGGTCAGGGTCTGCCGGTCGAGGATGCGGCAACGCTGCGCCGCCGCCGAGTTCAGGCTGGAAGGCACCGTGCAATCCGCCTGCTGCGGTGCCGGCGCGGCCGCGACCGGCACCCGGCGTACCCGGCCCCGGCGTGACCGGCGCGGCGAGACGGCCGCCGCCGTCGGTTCGTCCATCACCACTGGCAGGCCCATCATGCGCACCTGCCGCGCCTCGCCCTGGAAGCCATCCAGATAGGCCTGGGTGGCGGTGGAATACGCCTCGTACCGCGCCGGCGGCGTGGTGCAGGCGGCAACCGCGAGCAGCGGCAGGAGAAGAAAGGCTTTCAATA
>CAXTJY010000379.1:0-4723 GCA_964244395.1 uncultured Rhodovarius sp. | reverse complement strand
CGGCCCTGGCGGCGCTGCTGGTGGAGCGGCTGCGGCTGGACCCGGAAGTGCTGGGGCGGCGGCCGGGGGCTGTGAGCGGCGGGGAGGCGCAGCGGGTGGCGCTGGTGCGGGCATTGGCGATGCGGCCGGCGCTGCTGGTGGCGGACGAGCCGGCGTCGCGGCTGGACCCGCCGGTGCAGGCGGAGGCGCTGCGGCTGCTGCGGGAGTTGGCGGATGGGGATGGGCTGGCGGTGATGCTGGTGACGCATGACCGGGCGGTGGCGCGGGCTTTGGCGGATACGGTTCTGGAGTTGTGACAGGGGCGTAGTGGTGCAATGCCGAAGCGCATTGCACCACTACGGGATTAGGCCAGGAAGCGGATCAGGTCTTGGTTGAGGCGGGCGCGTTCGGTGTACATCAGCGCGTGGGGGGCGCCTTCGTATTCGATGAGGGTGGAGCCCGGGATCAGTTTGACGGCTTCCCGGGCGGAGGCGTCGATGGGGACGGTCTGGTCGGCGTCGCCGTGGATGATGAGGGTCGGGACGGCGAGCTTGGCACAGTCGGCGCGGAAGTCGGTTTCGGAGAAGGCGCGGACGCAGTCGATCGTGGCCTTGGGGGAGCCTTGGAGGGCCAGGTTGCCGGCCCATTGCAGGAGCTCGCTGGACACGGAGAAGTTGAGGAGGCCGGCGCCGAAGAACTTCTTGCCGAAGGCGGCGAGGAAGGCGGGGCGGTCGGCCTCGAGATTGTCGATCATGTCGTCGAAGATGGACTTGTCGGCGCCAGTGGGGTTGTCGGCGGTCTTCAGGAGATAGGGCGTGACGGCGGCGACCAGGACGGCCTTCCCGACGCGGGCGGCGCCGTGGCGGGCGAGGTAGCGGACGACCTCGCCGCCGCCCATGGAGAAGCCGACGAGGCCGGCGTCGTGCAGGTCGAGCGTGTCCATGACGGCGGCGAGGTCGTCGGCGAGGGTGTCGTAGTCGTAGCCGGTCCAGGGCTGGCCGGAGCGGCCGAATCCCCGGCGGTCATAGGTGACGACGCGATAGCCGGCGTTGGCGAGCAGACGGGCGTTGTATTCCCACATGTCGGCATTGAGCGGCCAGCCGTGGACCATGACGACGGCGCGACCGGTGCCCCAGTCGTTGACGAAGAGCTTCGTGCCGTCGTGGGCTTCGATGAAGGACATTGTGGTGCTCCGCGGGCGATTGCGGGGCGAGAACGCCGGGCTATCGGCCGGGTTCTGTGCGGCTAGATGAACTGTCCCCTTAGGAACCCTAGTGCGGGCAGAGGTTTCCAGGCGCGGGGCAACTCCTCTCGGCGGATGGGGGCGACGGTGTAGAGCGGGGCGGGCTGGCGGCAGCCCTGGAACAGGGCGGAGTAGGCGCGTATCTGCTGCTCGCGCCAGGCGCGGTCGGCGAGGGCGCGCTCGCGGCTGGGGAAGATCTCGGCGACGCGGCTCATGCGGCCGATGGAGGCCATCACCGCCCACAGGGTATCGTCCCTGCGGGAGCGGAAATCCACGACGTCGCTCAAAGCGCTTGGTCCTGCGGCATGGGGGCGCCCCTTCCAGGGCCGATATTGGCAGGGTGGCGGGGCGGGACAAGTCAAAAGCGGGTATGCGCGGGCCGTGGGGGGCCGTAGCGTGCCGGGCATGACGAAGCGCACGATGAAGCTCGGGTTGAACATCGTCGGCAACGGCGCGCATGCGGCGGGGTGGCGGATGCCGGAGGCGGACCCGGATGCGCTGGACATCGACAAGTGGGTGCGGATCGCGCAGGCGGCGGAGCGGGCGTGCATGCACTTCATGTTCTGGGCGGACGGGATCGCGGTGCGCGCGTCGGCGAACGACGCGGACGAGCTGAGCTACGTGGGTCGGGTGGACGTGTGGGAGCCGCTGACGGTGATCGCGGCGCTTTCGATGGTGACGAAGCGGCTGGGGTTCGTGGCGAGCGCGAGCACGACGTACAACGAGCCGTATCACGTGGCGCGGAAGTTCGCGTCGCTGGACCGCATCAGCCGGGGGCGGGTGGGGTGGAACATCGTGACGTCGTGGAGCGAGCAGGAGGCGCTGAACTTCGGGCGGGACCGGCACATGGAGCACGGGCTGCGTTACCGGCGGGCGGAGGAGTTCGTCGATGTCGTGATGGGGCTGTGGGACGAGTGGCAGGACGACGCGTTCATCCGCGACAAGGCCAGCGGGCGGTATTTCGACCCGGCGCGGCTGCACGTGCTGGGGCACGTGGGCGAGAGCTTCCGGGTGCGGGGGCCGCTGAACATCAGCCGGCCGCCGCAGGGGTATCCGGTGCTGGCGCAGGCCGGGTCGTCGGGGCCCGGGCAGGGGCTGGGGTCGCGGGTGGCGGACCTGATCTACACGGCGCAGGGGAGCAAGGCTGCGGCGCTTTCGTTCTACGCGAGCGTGAAGGCGCATGCGGTGGCGGCGGGGCGCGATCCGGACGGGATGCTGGTGATGCCTGGGGTGCTGCCGGTGCTGGGCGCGACGCGGGCGGAGGCGCAGGCGCGGTTCGACGCGATGCAGGAGCTGGTTTCGGAAGGGCTGGGGCTGCCGATGCTGCGGACGGCGTTCGGGGATTTGTCTGCATATGACCTGGACGGGCCGATGCCTGCGGATGCGATGGACCGGAACGGGGTGAAGAGCACGAGCGAGGCGCTGCTGCGGCTGGCGCAGGAGAAGGGGTTGAGCATCCGCGGACTGTACAAGGTGATGGCAGGGGCGAGCGGGCACAACATCGTGGTGGGGACGGTGGCCGACGTGGCCGACCAGATGCAGGATTGGTTCGAGGGCGGGGCGTGCGACGGGTGGAACCTGATGCCGCCTTACCTGCCGGAGCCGTGCTTCACGATGCTGGAGACCCTGGTGCCGGAGTTGCAGCGGCGGGGGGTGTTCCAGACTTCGTATTCGGGGGTGACGTTCCGGGAGAGCATGGGGTTGGGCCGGCCGGAACGGGGCAGCCGGGTGGGCGGGCGCGGTGAGGCGGCCACGGGGCGGGCAGCGGAGTAGGGTTGGGTCTGCCGGGTTCGGGTCCGGTTCGGTGAGCCTGGTGCGTGTGGCAGGCCCTCACCCCGACCCTCTCCCGATGGGAAAGGGAGGCGGTCTGGGATTGTCGGGGACGGTGCGGGGGTAGGCGGCGCCTGGCGGGGGCCCTGGGTGGGGCTGGCGCGAGGGCGGCGTGGGCGCGGAGGGTATCGACATCCTTCGGGGTTCGGCGGGACCTGGCTTCAGAAGAATGCGGCGAGGAAGGCCGCCGCTTCGTCCGAGATGCCGACGACCTTGTTGGTCGCCTGGCGATAGAGCTTGAAGTTGAGTTCGGTGCCGGGCTGGCCGTCGTTCCAGTTGGTGAGATGCTTGAGCTGGGCTCGGCCGAGAGGTTCCTTGGCTTGCGCAGTGCGGATGATGGTGAGGGTCACGCGCGGGGTTTGGCGGGGGATGCCGGGCTTGCTGGCGAGCGGTTCGGCGGACGTTACGGTGCCGCGGGCGACGAGGCCCTGGCCGCCCTGGTTCTCGCTTGCGAACAGGTAGATCGTGTCGCCTTTGGCGATGCGCTTGCCGCCGTACATGGTTTTTTGGGCTGCGACGGTGATGGTCGTGGCGGGATTTCGATCTTGAGGGCGAAGGGCATGGTTGGCCTTTGGTGGTGCGGGCTGGCAGGACTTCCGCTTCGCAGCCATCCTGTGCCCAAGCCGAGACTCGCTCGGCTCGCCGGCTGGGCGTCCCAGCCAATAGGCAGGCTCCTCGCGTCTTCCCGGCGCGCAACAGCCCAGACTTGATCGGGGATCGAAATTTCGACCAAATACCGATTGAATGGAAGACCAGCCGCTGCGAGATGCACCAGCGTTTCGAGGCAAGCGAGGGAGCAGTTCTCCGCGGCGTAGACGACCGCCACTCCCTTCTCGTTCCAGCGACCGCCCGTGACCTGCGCCCCTTTTCCGCTGAGATCATCCGCCTCGTGGTCCGGTGTGTCGGTTCCGATCCGATAGACGGTCCTGCTCAAGCGTAGGCGCCGCTCTGCATCTGCGCGATGGTCTGCGAGACCAGCGCCTGGCCTGTCATCGTGTTCATGAGGTCCAGCGGGCGAGCGCCACCGAGAGCCGGTACTGGCATGCTGATCCACGCCGATAGCCAAGCCGCCGCATCGAAGCCGTCCGGGTTACCTGATTCCTGGACCATCGTGTGCAGTTGCCCAAGCAGGCGACCAACACCCAGCACACGCTCGGTTTCGGCAGGCGAGAGATGGGCGTTGGTCTTGACCTTCCGGTTCAGGGTTGCGACCGGGATATGAAGCGCAGTCAGCGCTTCACCCTGCGGGACGCGCAATTGGTTCAGGATGAACTTCGCGTCACGAGCACCGACGCCGTTCTTGACCCACTCGATCTGCGTTAGGATGGGAGCCTTGTAGATGGCAACGAACCCCTCCTCCGTTGGCTCGAACCAGTTGAACAAGCAGATATCCCTATCGACTGGCGTGGCCTTGGCTTTCAGGCGAGCCGTCACTACCGCCTTGGCGGTCAAGGCCTGCTTGCTTCTCTTCCGCGTGGACTGCGACGGTCCAGCCTCGCTGGAAAGGCCCTCTGATCAGCTTGGGGAGTTGGTCTGAGCGCGTGGCATCTGTTGATCCTTCGAGCAAACCATATGCTCAAATGGCAGCGTGCTCAAGATCGAGCAGAATGCACCCGGGTCAACGGCGGACACGGAGGGGGCGGTCATTTGAAGGGAGTCGGCCCCCCATTG
>CAXTJY010000378.1:0-4726 GCA_964244395.1 uncultured Rhodovarius sp. | reverse complement strand
TGCTGGATATAGGAGGAAACCATGTCCCACACGCGCCGCGGCCTTTTTGCCGCTTTTGGCCTAGCCGCCCTCGTCGCGCCCGCCGGCGCGCAGGATCTGAATGGTATCGTCAACCAGCTTCTGCAGGGCGGCAACAACAACCGCGCCGAGGACGAGCGTCGCCGTCAGTTGGACGAGCGGGACCGTATGGAGCGCGAACGCGGCCGCCAGCAGGGCGAGCGTGAGCGTGAGGCCTGGGAACGCCGCCGCGAGAATCGCGACCGGCAGCGCGCCCGGGCGGATAACGACCGGCAATACGCCAATGATCGCGAGCGTCAGTTGCGCGACCGCGAGCGCCAGCTGGAAGACGAACGCCGCCGCCTGAACGATGAGCGCAGGCGCGTGGAGGATGAGCGCCGCCGCTGGTAACGGACTTGCGGGCAGGGGCAGGCAGGGCGAGGCTGGCGGCATGATCCCGCGCCGCGTCCTTCCTACCTTGCTCGCGACCCCGGCCCTGGCGCAGCCCAGTGCCCTGCGCATTCTGGGCACCGGTGCGACCGAGGCGCCGATCGAGGAATTGGCGCACGAATTCACCCGCGCCACGGGCCGTATGGTGGTCACCGCCACCGGCAATGGCGGCCAGGTGGCGACCCGGCTGCGCGCCGGCGAGACGCCGGATGTCGTTCTCAATGCCGGCGCGGCTATCGACGGCCTGATCCGCGATGGCTTCGCTGTCGCGTCCTCACGCCAGGAGATGGGCCGGATGCGGCTAGGCTTGGCGGTGCGGGCAGGGGTCGAAACCCCTGACATCACCGAAGAGACCGGGCTGGGCGAATTTCTCCGAGGCGCCAGCAGCATCGGCATCAGCGACGCCACCACCGGCGCCACCTCCGGCCTGCATGTCCTGGCGCTGCTGGAGCGGCTGGCGGTGACGCCTGAGGCCGCCGGCGGGCCACGCCGCGCACCCTTCGCCCGCGGCATCGGCGCCGTTCAGGCGGTCGCGCGCGGCGAGGTGTTCTGCGTCATCACCCAGATCAGCGAGATCGTGGCGGTGCCGGAGGCGCGACTGGTAGCGCCGCTGCCGGAGCCGTTGCAGCTCGTCACCCCCTACGTCGCGGCAATACCCACCCGGGCGCCGGACCCGGCGGCGGCCGCGCAATTCATTGCGCTGGCGGCGGGGCCGCAAGGGTGGGCCTTGTTCCGTGCGGCGGGGTTTGCAACTGGCGACCACTAGCGCGCGGTCATGCCGCATACAGCACACGCGCTTCGGAAAGAATCGCGGCTCGCCTGATCGCATTGCGGCTCTGTTCGACCGCGGCGCGCTCCACCAGATCGACGGGCCGGCACCGCAATTGTTCCAGGGCCCGTTTCAGATCCTGAAATCGGCCGTGGCCGGTTTCTGCTTTGAAGTCCACCAGAAGATCGGCGTCGCTCCTGACGGGGTCGAAATCCGCCTCGCGCGCGGCCGAGCCGAACACCTCAAGCCGGCGGACGCCAAACTCTTGGCACAGTGATCCAATATCCTGGCGATGACGGAGAACCGCTGGGTGCATGATCCAATCATCGCACATTTTCCGACGCCCATTCCCTGAATCCGGGCGCCTCGGCATACATCCCCCATGCAAACCAATCAGCGCATCGACGGCCAGCGCCTCTGGTCCACCCTCATGGCCATGGCCGAGATCGGCGCCACGCCCAAGGGCGGCGTCAAGCGACTCACCCTCACCGACATCGACCGCCAGGGCCGCGATCGTTTTGCCGCCTGGTGCACCGAACTGGGCCTAACGATCCGGGTGGACGAGATCGGCAACATGTTCGCCCGCCGCGAAGGCCGCGACCCCAGCCGCCCGCCCGTGCTGATGGGCAGCCATCTCGACAGCCAGCCCTCCGGCGGCAAGTTCGACGGCGCGCTGGGGGTCATCGCCGGTCTCGAAGTCATGCGCAGCCTGCATGACCTCGGCATCACCACAGAGGCGCCGATCGAGTTGGTGAACTGGACCGACGAGGAGGGCAGCCGCTTCGGCCATTCCCTCATGGGCAGCGGCACCTGGGCCGGCATCTTCCCCAAGGAGAAGACCTACGCCCTGACCGACGCCGAGGGCGTGCGGGTGGACACGGCGCTCGACGGCATCGGCTATCGCGGCTCGGAGCCGGCCCGCCCCTTCCCGGCCGATGCCTATTTCGAGCTGCATATCGAGCAGGGCCCCATCCTCGAACGCGAGGCGAAGACCATCGGCATCGTCACCGGTGCCCAGGCCATGGTGTGGTACGACGTGCGCATCGAGGGGCAGGACGCCCATGCAGGAACCACGCCCCCATCCACCCGGCGGGACGCACTGGTGGCGACCGCGCGGGTGATCGAGTGCGTGGACCGCATCATGCGCGCCCGCGGCGAGGATGGCCGCGGCACCGTCGGCTTCCTGCAAGTGGCGCCCAACAGCCGCAACGTGGTGCCGGGCGAGGTCCGCTTCAGCGTGGAGTTCCGCCACCCCGAATTCGCCGAAATCCAGGCCATGGCCGCTGAATTCGAGACCCGGGCCGCCGCCCTCGCCGCCCCCTGCGCCTGGCACCCGACCGAACTGTTCCGCCTCGACGCCACGCCCTTCGATCCCGGCTGCGTCGACCTGGTCGAACAGGCCGCCGCCCGGCTTGGCCTGCCCGCCCGCCGCATCGTCAGCGGCGCCGGGCATGACGCGGTCTATGTCGCCCGCCACGTCCCCACCGCCATGATCTTCACCCCCTGCAAGGATGGGCTTTCTCACAACGAGGCGGAGAGCATCGAGCCGCATGAGGCGGAAGCCGGCTGCCAGGTCCTGTTCGAGGCGGTGGTCGCCCGCGCAAATCGCACCCTTGACCGTTGACGGCTTCATTCCGCTACCGTGATGGGTGGCGGTTGGGTTTCGCCCCGGCCGGGTCTATGCTGCGCCGCATGTCTGGCAACGCGTTGACCACGGTCGAGAATTTGAGTTTCGAGGAGGCGATGGCCGAATTGGAAGGCATTGTGCGGGGCCTGGAATCGGGCAAGGGCGATTTGGCCCGCGCCGTCGCCGATTACGAGCGCGGCGCCGCCCTGCGCCGGCACTGTGAGGCCAAGCTGGCCGAGGCGGAGGCCCGCGTCCAGGCCATCGTGGAGCCGGGAAATCCCAGCAACCTCAGCCTGCGTGATGTGGAATAGATGAGTGTGACGACCCCGCCCATCAGCGTAACCCTGGCCCGCGCTTTGGCCGACGCCGCCGCCGAAATGGAGCAGGCGCTGGACATGCTGCTGCCGCAGGTCGAGGGCGATGAGGCCCGGCTGTTCGACGCCATGCGCTACTCCGCCCTGGGCGGCGGCAAGCGGATGCGCGGCTTCCTGGTGCTGGAAGGCGCCAAGCAATTCAACGTCAGCCGCACCTGCGCGCTGCGCGTCGCCGCCGCCATCGAGATGATCCACGCCTATTCGCTGGTGCATGACGACCTGCCGGCGATGGACGACGACGATCTGCGCCGCGGCAAGCCCACCAACCACATCGCCTTCGACGAGGCCACCGCCATCCTGGCCGGCGACGCCCTGCAGTGCCACGCCTTCACCGTGCTGGCCGATGAGGAGACGCATCCGGACCCCGCGGTGCGGATCGAGTTGGTGCGCGCCATCTCCCGCGCCGCCGGCCCGCGCGGCATGTGCGGCGGCCAGATGCTGGACATGATGGCGGAACAAGGCGCCATTCCGCTGGAGGAAGCCGCCATCGGCCGCTTGCAGACGTTGAAGACCGGCAAGCTGATCGAGGTCAGCGCCGAGGCCGGCGCCATCCTGGGCAAGGCGCCGATGCAGCAGCGCCACGCTCTCCTCAGCTACGGCCGCGACCTCGGCGCCGCCTTCCAGATCGCCGATGACGTGCTGGACGCCACCGCCTCCGCCGACGAGACCGGCAAGGCCACCGGCAAGGATGCCGGCGCCGGCAAGGCCACCCTGGTCGGGCTGCTCGGACTGGACCGCGCGCGCATGCAGGCCGAACGCCTGGTAGCCCAGGCCCGCACCCATCTGGACAGTTTCGGCGAACGGGCCGACATGCTGCGCGCTTTGGCCGATTTCACGATCACGCGGAGAAGCTGATTTATGGACCGCCCCAATACCCCGCTGCTCGACCGCGTGCGGGTCCCCGCCGATCTCCGCAACTACTCCAACGACCAGCTCAAGCAGTTGGCGGACGAGCTGCGGGCCGAGACCATCTCCACCGTCTCCGTCACCGGCGGCCATTTGGGCTCATCGCTGGGCGTGGTCGAACTGACCGTCGCCATCCATGCGGTGTTCGACACGCCGCATGACCGGCTGATCTGGGACGTCGGGCACCAATGCTACCCGCACAAGATCCTGACGGGTCGGCGCGACCGCATCCGCACGCTGCGCCAGCCGGGCGGGCTGTCCGGCTTTACCAAGCGCAGCGAGAGCGAGTTCGACCCGTTCGGTGCCGCGCATTCCAGCACCTCCATTTCCGCCGGCCTCGGTATGGCGGTGGCCAGCCAGCTGCAGGACAAGCCGCGCAACGTCATCGCCGTGATCGGCGACGGCTCGATGTCCGCCGGAATGGCCTATGAGGCGATGAACAATGCGGGCGCCGAGAAGGCCAACCTGATCGTCATCCTGAACGACAACGACATGTCCATCGCGCCGCCGGTGGGCGCGATGTCAGCCTATCTCAGCCGCACCATCTCCTCCCGCCCCTTCCTGTCGGTGCGCGATTTCGTGGCCAAGCTGGCGAAGAACTTT
>CAXTJY010000377.1:0-4738 GCA_964244395.1 uncultured Rhodovarius sp. | reverse complement strand
GTGCGATGCGCCGGCTGCCGCGCGGCGAAGTTGTAGGCGACGCCGCGCCGCACCGTCTCCGGTCCGCCCACGACCGAACAGGCGAGCGCGTCATCGAGCATGGCGCGCGCCCGCGGGTCCAGCCGTGCCTCCAGTCCATCGACGGGCCGCGGCAGCTTCCCCGGCCGCCCGCTGCGGAGATTCACGAAGGCCTGCTGCAGCGACGAGAACAGGCGCCGCGCCTCGGCATCCGTCTCAGCCGCGAACACGTTGATTCCCAGCATCACATGCGGCGCCGCCAGCCGCTCCGACGGACGGAAGCGCTCCCGGTAGATCGCGATAGCCTGCATCATCTGCCCCGGCGCGAAGTGCGAGGCGAAGGCATAGGGCAGCCCCAAATGGGCCGCGAGCTGCGCGCCGAAAGTGCTGGACCCCAAAATCCAGACCGCCACCTCCTCGCCGGCGCCGGGCACCGCCTGGAGCGCCTGGCCCGGCTCGGCGGGCTGGAAATAGGCCATGAGTTCGATCACGTCCTGCGGAAATTCATCCGCACCGCCCGCCAGGTTCCGGCGCATCGCGCGGGCGGCGATCTGGTCGCTGCCGGGCGCCCGGCCCAGCCCGAGATCGACCCGGCCAGGATGCAGCGCGGCCAGGGTGCCGAACTGCTCCGCGATGACCAGCGGCGCGTGGTTCGGCAGCATGATGCCACCGGCGCCGATGCGGATACGGTCCGTCCCCGCGGCCACATGGGCCAGTGCCACGGCGGTCGCGGCGCTGGCGATCCCCGGCATGTTGTGGTGCTCGGCCATCCAGAAGCGGCCATAGCCCGCGGCCTCGGCGTGTCGCGCGAGGTCCAGCGAGTTGCGCAGCGCCTGGCCCGGAGTGCTGCCCGCGGGCACCGGGGAGAGGTCAAGGACGGATAGGGGGATCATGTGCCATATATGGGGAGGGTGATGGGGCGGCGGTAGGAACCGCGCCCCAGCTTTCGGCGCCCCTTCAGCTCTTGAAGAACCACTGCTCCGGATGCGCCCCCCAAGGCGTGCGGCAATGCTGCGAAATCCCGGTCCGCGCCGGCACGTTCTCCAGCCGGTCGCTCACCACCCGCACCCCCATGAAGGCGGGCGACAGCCCCACCAGGCCGATGCCCCATTGCTGATCCACCGCAATCCGCCAGATCTCCTTCGCCGTCGCGTTGCGCTCCGCCTGGCGCTGACTGGTCGCGGAGCGCATGAGTTGAAACGCCCGCAACAACTCAGGGTCCGTCGGCGCCTCGCCGCGCGCGCCGTTCGAGGCGAACCAGTGCGAATAGACGTTGCTGATCACCGCGCCGATCGGGTCCACCGGCAAGGTGTAGCGCGGGTAGAGGTACAGGCTCTCGGTGCCGTTGTTGGTCCAGAGCGCGATCTGGTGCTGGTCGGTATAGGCACGGGTGTACCACAGGCTGCGCTCCATCACCTTCACATCGGTGGCGATGCCGATCCGCCGCCAATGCTGCGCGATCATCTCCGCCTGCTGCGGCCAGGTCGGCGACAGCGTCTGCCCCACGGCGATCTCGATCCGCAGCCGCTGGCCGTTGTCGCGCCGCAGCCGGAACCCCTCGCGGTCCTTGCGTTGCAGCCCGATGCCGTCGAGCAGCCGGTTGGCCTGCGGGATGTCGAGCACCGACCATTTGCGGCGCCATTCCGGCCCGGGATTCTCCGGCAGGCTGTCATCCGGCACCACCGAGCCGGGGGTGCCGAGGCCAAGCCAGAACGCCTCGTTGAGCTGGTCCCGGTCGATCCCCAGCGCCAGCGCTCGGCGGAATTCAACCTTACGCAGCAGGTCGCCGATCTCGCGATCCTCGGTGTAGGTGATGGTGGGGAAAAGCACGGAATCCGCGCCGTTGAAGCCGGGGTCCAGGTGCACCTTGTAGCGGCTGCGCTGCTGGTTCTCGATGATCACCGGCAGCTTGCCCAGATCGATGAACCGCTCCTGATAGTCATACTCGCCGGCGATGGCGCGCAGGTTGATGACCTCCGGGTTCTCGGCCAGTGACATCTGCACCCGGTCGATATACGGCAGTTGCTGGCCCTCGGTGTCCACCGCGTAGTAGTAGGGATTGCGCTCCAGCACCCACAGCTGGGTGTTGATCGGCTGCACCATGCGCCAGGCCGAGAGCGTGGGCAGCTCGCGGTTCAGCCGCCAGTCCGACTTGAACTTGAACAGCTCCACCCAATTGCCGAAGCCCGCCTGCCGCGCCTGCGCCGTCAGTTGCTCCGTCGGCGTGTATTTGGGCAGGAAGGCGCGCAGGTAGGCCATCGGCGCGTAGATGCCGTAGCTCTGCCCCTGCGACTGCTGCCGCGTGTTGCCGCCGCCGATCAGCGTGTCGCCGGCCAACAGCTGCGGGAACAGAAAGTAGGGCTCCTCGAACTCGAAGGCGACGGTGTACTCATCCACCTTCACCATCCGGCCGGGCTTGCCGTTGGCGGACAGCTCCGGCGCCGGGGACGGCACCAGGTCGCGGTTGGTGTAGACGTCGTTGAAGTAGAACAGCCAGTCATCCGCGGTATGCGGCGTACCGTCCGACCACTTCAGCCCGCGCCGCAGAAACAGCGTGGTACGACGGCCATCCTCGCTGACCTCGTAACCGCGGGCGAGGCACGGCACCAGTTCCGTCCCCGCCGCATCGAAGAACAATGGCTTGTCGGCCGACATGATGCGGTTGCCGTTCTCGCTGTCGCCTGGGCCGATGAACCCGCGGCGCCAGGTGCCGCCATACTTGCCCACGGTGCGCAGCGGCTGCACCACCATGATGTCCTGCGGCAAGCGCTGCTCGACCGGCGGCAGCCGGCCGGCCCGGACCTGCTCGGCCAGCATCGGCGCCTCCCGGAACTGCCGCGGCCGGCGCGCTTCGTCGGTGACCAGGGTGGGGCCTTCCAGCCGGCCGATCAGGCCGGATTCATGAAAGCTCCCGGTCGTCTGCGCCGCGGCGGTGGCGGCAATGCCGGTCAGGCCGAGTGCACCCAATTCCCTGCGACGCATGGCGTTCTCCCTTTTTTGTTTCAGCGGACGCCGACGAGTTCCAGCTCGGCGGCGCGATGGCAGCTCACGTATCGGCCCGATGCCAGCGGCGTCAGTTCCGGCCGCTCGACGCGGCAGCGATCGACGGCATAGGGGCAGCGGGGATGGAAGGCGCAGCCCGGCGGCGGGTTGGCCGGGTCCGCCACCTCGCCCTGCGCCACGCGCCGGTTGCCGCGGCGCGCCGGGTCGGGCGCCGGCACCGCCGCCAGCAGCGCCTCGGTGTAGGGATGCAGCGGCGCGCGATACAGCGCATCGGTCGGCGCCACCTCGACGATCCGCCCGACATACATCACCGCCACCCGGTCGCTGACATGGCGCACCACGCTGAGGTCATGCGCCACGAACAACATCGACAGGCCCAGCCGATCCTGCAGATCCAGCAGCAAGTTGATGATCTGCGCCTGCACCGAGACATCGAGCGCCGAGACCGGCTCATCCGCCACCACAAGGCGTGGGTTCAGCGCCAACGCGCGGGCAATCCCCACCCGTTGCCGCTGCCCGCCTGAAAACGCATGCGGGAAGCGGATGCGGGCACTTTGCGGCATCTGCACCAGCTCCAGCAGCTCGGCCACGCGGTCGCGCCGCTCGGCCGCGGGCACGCCGTTCACCTTCAGCGGCTCGGCAATGATGTCACCCACCATCATGCGCGGGTTCAGCGACGAATAAGGGTCCTGGAAGATCATCTGGATATGCCGGCGCAGCGGCCGCATCTGGCGCTTGGGAATGGTGGCGAGGTCCACCGTCTCGGTCGCGCTGGTGGCGAAGCGGATGGCGCCGGAGGTGACGGTGAGGGCACGCAGGATGCAGCGGGATACCGTGGTCTTGCCGCAGCCGCTCTCCCCCACCAGCGCCAGCGTCTCGCCCTGCGCGATGTGAAAGCTGACGCCATCCACCGCCCGCACCCGCCCGACCTCGCGCCGCAGCAGCCCGGCGCGGATCGGGTAGTGCTTCCTCAGCTCCTGGACTTCGAGCAGGTTCACGGCGCGGCCATCTCAACCTGCTCGGCCTTGAAGCACGCCGCGCCCGCAAGGCCGGGCGGCACCGGCCTGGGCGTCTGCTCGGCGCAGAGCGCGCCCAACTGCTCGGCGCATCGCGGATGGAATGGGCAGCCCGTGGGCCGCGCCCCCGGATGCGGCACAGCGCCCCCGATGGTGGACAGGCGCTGCCGTGGCGTGGCCAGAATGCTCGGCACAGCCCGCAACAAGGCCCTGGTGTAGGGGTGACGCGGGGTGGCGAAGACTTCGCCCACCGGCGCGAACTCCACCACCCGGCCCAGGTACATCACCGCCACCTCGTCGGCCATTTCGGCGATCACGCCCATGTCGTGGGTGATCAGCATCAGCGCGATGTTCTTCTCCTCCTGCAGCCGCCGCAGCAGGTTGAGGATCTGGGCCTGGATCGTCACGTCCAGCGCCGTGGTCGGCTCGTCGGCGACGACGATCTCCGGGTTGCCGGCCAGCGCCATGGCGATGCCGACGCGCTGCCGCAGCCCGCCGGAAAGCTCGAAGGGGTAGGCGGCAATGCGCGTCTCCGGCCGCGGAATGCCGACGTCGCGCAGCAGTTCGATGGCGCGGTTCCGGGCCTCGGCCTTCGAGATGTCGGCGTGCTGCAGCACCGCCTCGATGATCTGGTTGCCGACGGTGTAGTGCACACTCAGCGCCGTCATCGGCTCCTGAAAGATGAGGCCGACCCGCCCGCC
>CAXTJY010000376.1:0-4751 GCA_964244395.1 uncultured Rhodovarius sp. | reverse complement strand
CCAGCAGCGCGGTCATGATTCCCATGGCGGCGAACAGCCCGGCGCACAGATCAGCCACCGGGATGCCGACGCGCATCGGGCCTTTCCCCGGCTCTCCCGTGATGCTCATCAGCCCGCCCATGCCCTGCGCGATCTGGTCGAAGCCCGGCCGGCCGGCATACGGCCCGTCTTGCCCGAAGCCCGAAATGCTGGCGTAGACGAGCCGCGGATTGACCTTCGCGAGGCTCTCGTAATCCACCCCCAGCCGATGCTTCACGTCGGGCCGGTAGTTCTCCACCACCACATCGGCGGTCTCTACCAGGCGCTTGAACACTGCCACGCCTTCGGCCGCCTTCAGGTTCAGGGTCAGGCCGCGCTTGTTGCGGTGCAGGTTCTGGAAGTCCGGCCCCATCCGCGGCCCGCCCATCGGGTCGCCCTGGTCCAGCCCCTCGGGCATCTCGACCTTGATGACGTCGGCGCCCCAGTCGGCGAGCTGCCGCACGCAGGTCGGCCCTGCCCGCACCCGCGTCAAATCCAGCACCTTGAAACGCGACAATGCACCCAATGGACAGCCTCCCGGTCAACCCAGGGAAGCTACCCCGTCAGGCAGCGGACGCAATGGCCGGGACATCCGCGCAATGGCAAAGCCATTGTCGCTCCCCTGCTGCCCTCAGCCAGCGGACGCAATGGCCGGGGCGAGCGCCAGGCTCTTCGCCGCCGGGTGGCCGGGGTTGCGGAAGCGCAGCTCACCCGCCGTGGTGGCGTCGGGCGGGGCGAAGCCGAACAGCTCGGCCCGCGACGTGCAGCTCACCGCCACCACGTGCCGGGCCGCGGCCTCGGTCAGGAAGCGGCGCGTGACCCCCTCCAGTTCCAGGCTGTCGCGGAGCGCGCGCCACTCGCCGCGATCCATATCCTCGATGAACATGGCCAGGATGCCGGGGTGGCGGCCGGAAAGGCGGGTCCGCGCCGCCTCGCCCATCCGCGCCCGCACCGCTTGCGCCACCTCGTTCTCCCGCCCCGCCCGCGCCGCCATGACGAAAACGGAGCCGGATGACGGGTCGGAGGTCACCGCCAGATGGGCGTCGGGGCCGAACTGCTCGCGCAGCGCGCCCGGAAGCGAGGCTTGCGCCCCGGCCAGCACCAGCGGGTCCAGCTTCATGATCAGGTCGGCGCTGGAATCCTGTCGCTTCTGTGCCGCCAGCATGCCCAAAATGCGATCTTGCAGGCTGCCCATGTCGCTGCCGCCTTCGGGCAGCGTCATCTTCAGCAGATAACGGCCAGGATGCGCCGCCAGCCAGGTCTGTAATTCCGGGTGCATCCGGTCCATCAGATGGAACCAGTCGCCGCGATGCAGCG
Source organism: uncultured Rhodovarius sp. (assembly GCA_964244395.1). Taxonomy (GTDB): domain Bacteria; phylum Pseudomonadota; class Alphaproteobacteria; order Acetobacterales; family Acetobacteraceae; genus Rhodovarius. The sequence goes on along the minus strand of CAXTJY010000376.1, from coordinate 3,416 downwards.
GCCGGCCCTCCTCGGCCGAGACGGTGCTGCACACCACCTCCGCGCTGGCGCCATCGCGGCTGATCAGCAGGTCGTGCGTCGCCCCATCCAGCAGGCCGCAGAACCGCACGGCGAAGCCGCGGCACCGCGCCAGCGCCGCCGTCCGCATCAGGTGAAAAAGCGGGATGAGTGTGGATTCTCCCGCCAGCCCGGCCCGCACCAGGGCGCGCAGCCTGGCACGCGCCTCACCGGACAGGGCCGCGTCCAACCGCGCCACTTCCCGGGCGAATAACAATACCCGCTTCTCCGGCGTGCCGGCCCGGGCCAGGGCGGCGGGGTCGGACAGCTTCGCCAGCATCAGCTCGGCGGCATGGCGCTGCTGCGCGGCCCGCCCGGTGAACTGGCCCTGCCTGACGCGAAGACCGAGGGCGGAGACGCGCTTGCCCCAGCAATCCCGTCCCGCAATGCGGACGAAGGCCGCCAGCGCGGCGTGGTCGGGGGCCGCGCGATCGAGGGCGGCGTGGTCAGTCGGGAGGTCGAGTGGAGGCATGTTCGGCTTCCGCAACAATACCCCAGTCAAAACGCCCTTCCCATGGCGCCGTCAAGCGGTCATCCGCCCAGCGGCAGGCGGCCCTGGGTGGGTGCGCCGGGGTTCTGTGCCCGATGCCGCAGCATATGATCGGCCAGCACGCAGGCCAGCATGGCTTCGGCGACCGGGACGGCGCGAATACCGACGCAGGGGTCGTGCCGGCCGCGGGTCAGGATGTCGGCATTTTCGCCGGCGCGGGTGACCGCCTGCCGGGCCGTGAGGATCGAGCTGGTGGGCTTCACCGCCATTCGGACGATGATGGGCTGGCCGGTGGAGATGCCGCCCAGCACGCCGCCGGCGTGGTTGGACAGGAAGTCCACCGTTCCATCCTGTCGCATCCTCATCTCATCGGCATTGCCCTCGCCGGTGAGAGCGGCGGCGCCGAAACCATCGCCGATCTCGACGCCCTTGACCGCGTTGATGCCCATCAGCGCGGCGGCGATGTCGGCATCCAGCTTGGCGTAGATCGGCGCGCCCAGGCCGACCGGCACGCCTTCGGCCTGCACCTCGACGATGGCGCCGACGCTGCTGCCGGATTTGCGCACCTCGCCCAGTAGGGTCTCCCAGCGGATTGCCGCGGCGCTGTCGGGGCAGAAAAAGGGGTTGTCGTTCACCGCTGCCCAGTCCCAGGCGGCCCGGTCGATGGCGTCGGCGCCCATCTGCACCAGAGCGCCCCGCACTCGCACCTCGCCCAGCACCAGCCGGGCGATGGCGCCGGCGGCGACGCGCATCGCCGTCTCGCGAGCGCTGCTTCGGCCGCCGCCGCGGTAGTCGCGGATGCCGTATTTCCAGTCATAGGCGATGTCGGCATGGCCCGGCCGATAGGCCTGGGCGATCTCCGAATAATCCTTCGAGCGCTGGTCCTGGTTGTCGATGTGCAAGGCGATGGGGGTACCGGTGGTGCGGCCTTCGAACACACCGGATAGAATGCGCACCGCATCCGGCTCCTGCCGCTGCGTCACGAACTTGTTCTGGCCCGGGCGTCGGCGATCGAGGAAGGGTTGAATGTCGGCCTCGCTCAGCGCCAGGCCGGGCGGGCAGCCATCCACCACGCAGCCGATCGCCGGGCCGTGGCTCTCGCCCCAGGTCGTCACGCGGAAGAGGTGGCCGAAGCTGTTATGCGACATCGGGCGGTATTGCCGCAGCCCGGCCGCGCTTGAAACCCCGGCCGCGGTTGCCGAGCAGTGGTGTGGCGTGGAACGCTGTCGCCAACGCGTGGTCCTGGGAGCAAACGGTGCACGAGTACGAAACGGATATCCTTGTCCTCGGCGCCGGGTCGGCCGGCTGCGTCGTCGCCACCCGGCTGACTGAGGACCCGCGCACCCAGGTCGCCCTTCTGGAAGCCGGCCCCGCAGCCTGGATGGAGCCATGGATCCGCATCCCCGCCGGCTTCGCCCGCCTCTACACCTCCGGCAAGTACGACTGGAATTTCGCCACCGAGGCGGAGCCGGGCTTGGCGGGGCGCAGCATTCATTGGCCGCGCGGGCGCGTCGTCGGGGGCTCCGGCGCCGTCAACGGCCTGGTCTTCCTGCGTGGCAGCCCGCGCGACTACGACCGCTGGGCACAGCAGGGCGCCCGGGGCTGGGCCTATGACGACGTGCTGCCGTTCTTCCAGAAGATGGAGACGTGGGACGGGCCGGAAAGCGAGGGCCGCGGCAAGGACGGCCCGATCCATGCCACCGAGGCGCGGCATGTCTCGCCGGGCGGAAAGGCCTTCATCGAAAGCGCCCTGCTGCTCGGTCACCAACGCACCCGCGACTTTAACGGCCCCTGGCATGAGGGCGTGGGGCCGATGCAGATGAACGTGAAGGGCGGTTTTCGCAGCCACAGCGGTGATATGTATCTGCGCCAGGCGCGCGGCCGCCCCAACCTCACCCTTCGCCCGGAACGCACCATCCTGCGCCTGACCTTCGAGGGCACGCGCTGTACCGGGGCCATCGTGCAAGGACCGTCGGGCCAGGAGCACTGGACGGCGCGGCGTGAGGTGGTGCTGTGCGCCGGGTCCATCGGTACACCGCAGATCCTGATGCTGAGCGGCATCGGCGACGGGCCCGCCCTGCAGGAGCTGGGCATCGAGACACGGCACCACGCGCCGGGCGTGGGACAGAATCTGCAGGACCATTTCGTGGTACGCCAGCGCTACCGAACGAAGCCGGCGCAAACGGTGAACGAGGCGGCGCGAACCCTGTTCGGCAAGGCGAAGATGGCGGCGCAATATGCCGCCACGCGGCGTGGCCCGATGGCGATCGGCGCCGCCGAGGCCAACCTCTTCGCCCGCATCCTGCCCGGCGCTGAGGAACCCGACGTGCAGTACCAATTCGTCAACTTTACCGTGACGACCTACGCCGACGGCACCGACCCCTGGCCCGGCTTCATGTGGAGCGCCTGCCAATGCCGGCCGGAGAGCCGCGGCAGCCTGACCCTGCGCAGCCCCAACCCCTTCGACAAGCCGGTGATCCACGCCAACTACCTGGACAGCCCGCACGACCAGCGCGTGTTGGTGGAGGGTGCGAAATACGGCCGAAAGATCGCGGCCCAGGCGCCGCTGGCGGCGCTGATCGAGGAGGAGCTGACGCCCGGCCCCGCCATCCAGTCCGACGAGGCGCTTCTGCAGCACATCCGGGAGAATGGCGGCACCGTCTATCACCCCTGCGGCACGGCGCGGATGGGCAGCGACGACCAGGCGGTGTGCGACCCGTTCCTGCGGGTGCGCGGCGTCGAGGCCCTGCGCGTCGCCGATGCCTCGGTGATGCCGCTGGTGCCCTCTTCCAACATCCAGCCGGCGGCGATGATGATCGGCGAGCGGGCGGCGGCGATGATCCGGGCCGGGTAGAGCCTGGCCCTCTAT
>CAXTJY010000375.1:0-4767 GCA_964244395.1 uncultured Rhodovarius sp. | reverse complement strand
TGTCGCCGGTCTGGAAGAAGGTCTGCGCCGCGGCCATCGGCAGGAAGACGAAGGTGCTGTCGTATTCGTTCATGCCGACCTCGAACAGCGCCACCACCGTGTAGGCGCGCAGCCGTGGCACCGTACCTAGCACCGTCGTGCGGCCCTGCGGCGAGATCAGCGTGAGGCGTTGCCCGACATTCAGTCCCAGCCGGGTCGCCAGCCGGGTGCCGATCATCACCGCATCGTCACCGGTGAAGTCGGCCAGCGAACCGGCGCGGATGTTGCTGGCGATGATTCGCCTGGCCTGCATGTCCGCCGGCAGCACGCCCCGGGCCAGGCCGCCGGACGCGCCGCCGGTCTCGCTGGTCATCAGCACCTGGCCCTCGACCAGCGGCGTGGCCGAGACCACGCCCGGCACGCCGCGGATGCGCCCGACCAACTCGGCATAGTCCGGAATGGTGGGGGTGGCTGCGGCATACACCGCCATGTGGCCGTTCAGCCCCAGGATGCGGCCCAGCAATTCCTGCCGGAAGCCGTTCATCACGCTCATTACGATGATCAGCGTGGCCACCCCGAGCGCGATGCCGACCAGCGAGAAGATCGCGATGACCGAGACGAAGCGCTCGCCCTTGCGGGCCCGCAGGTAGCGAAAGGCAATCTTGCGTTCGAAGGGGTTGAACATCAGCGACCGACGATCCGGTTGAGCGCGGCCATGAAGACCAGGTCGAGCACGATGAAAACCCCCAGCATGACGACGAAGTTGTTGGGCCAGCCCAGCGCCTCGATCAGCCATTGCGCGGCCGTGAAAGCGGCGATCAACGCGACAGCGCCGATAGCGAGGCGCTTGAGGCGGGAGGGGACGGGGGTGGTTTCGGGTGGTTGCATCAGGAATTCCGGGTGAGGCGGTGCAGCGCGGCATCCACCCCCAGGCCGAGCGCCGCGCCGAGCGCCACCTTCTGCCACAGCGCCCAGGCCGGGTCGATGGCGAGCATGATGCCGACGCCGCCGTTGATCAGGATGACGGCGGTCAACACCCGTCGGATTCCCGGCATCACCGGCCGCGGAACAGGCGCAGCAGCGCCTGGTGCACGAGGATGATGGTGGGCAGGGTGATGGCAAGGTTTCGCCACATATCGTCGGGCCAGCCCAGGCTTTCGCGGATGTGCGGCGTGGCGAACAGCCCCGCCGCCAGCGCCGCCAGCATGATGAGGAAGTTCCGTGTGGAACCGCGGGGGTCAGGCCCGAATTCGGGCAAGCGCGTCCTCCAGCGACAATTCCTGGCGCTCGCCCGTGGCCCGGCGCTTCAGCTCGACCCGGCCGGCGGCCGCGCCGCGCGGGCCGATGATGGCCTGCCAGGGGAAGCCCATCAGGTCGGCATCGGCGAACTTCACCCCGGCGCGCTCGGCGCGGTCATCATAAACCGCGGTGTCGCCCAGGGCGACGTGCAGCTGGTCGCACATGGCGTCGCACGCGGCATCGCCCTGCTTGAGGTTGAGGATCGCGGCCGCATAGGGCGCTACGCTGTCCGGCCAGATGATGCCTGCCTCGTCGTGATGGGCTTCGATCAGCGCGCCGACCAGGCGGGAGACGCCGATGCCGTAGCTGCCCATTTCTGGGGTCACCGGCTTGCCGTCGGCGCCGTTCACTGCCAGGCCCATGGCCGCGCTGTACTTCGTGCCGAAGTAGAAGATGTGGCCGACCTCGATGCCGCGGCCCTCGCGCCGGCTCTCCGGCGCCAGCGCCTCGAAGGCGGCAGCGTCGTGCATTTCGTCGGTCGCGGCATACACGCCGGTGACGTCCTCGAAGGCCTGCTTCAGACCGGCGACATCGTCATAATCGCCCACCGTCGCCGCCCAGTCCGATTCCTCGAAACGGCTATCGAAGAACACCGCGCTCTCCCCCGTCTCCGCCAGCACGATGAATTCGTGGCTGAGGTTGCCGCCGATCGGGCCGGTATCCGCCCGCATCGGCACCGCCTTGAGCCCGAGCCGTTGAAAGGTGCGGAGATAGGCGAAGAACATCTGCCGGTAGCTGTGCTGGGCGCCTTCGGCGCTCAGGTCGAAGCTGTAGGCGTCCTTCATCAGGAATTCCCGCCCGCGCATCACGCCGAAGCGCGGCCGCACCTCATCCCGAAACTTCCACTGGATGTGGTAGAGGTTGCGCGGCAGGTCGCGGTAGCTCTTCGCGTAGGTTTTGAAGATGTCGGTGATCATCTCCTCGTTGGTCGGGCCGTACAGCATGTCGCGGTCATGCCGGTCGACGATGCGCAGCATTTCCTTGCCATAGCCGTCGTAGCGGCCGGAATCGCGCCACAAATCGGCCGACTGGATGGTCGGCATCAGCACCTCATGCGCGCCGGCGCGGTCCTGCTCCTCACGCACGATGCGGGCGACGTTCTGCAACACCCGCCAGCCCAGCGGCAGCCAGGCGTAAATGCCGGCGGAGGTCTGCCGCACCAGGCCGGCGCGCAGCATCAGCCGGTGCGAGACGACCTGCGCCTCGGCGGGGGTTTCCTTGAGCGTGGGCAGAAAGGCGCGGGAGAGGCGCAAGGCTTGGGGTCCTTCAGGCGTGGCGTGCGCCCGTGTAGCGCAGGATGGTGGAAAGCCGAAGGGTGCCGGGAGGATGAGTTGTGCCGGCCGGCGCCCGGCCTATCCTGCCCTTGCGGCGGGACCGCCCGCGCGCAAAACTTGGGCAACGACGATGAGGAAACGCCATGCGCCGACGCGCCCTGCTGGCCGCCCCCTTGGCCGCATCCACCATATTGCCCGCCTTGGCCCAGGCCCCGTGGCCGAACCGCCCTCTGCGAATGATCGTGCCCTTCCCGCCCGGCGGCGCGACCGACATCCTCTCCCGCGTCGCGGCGCAATACCTGGAAGCCCGGCTCGGCCAGCCCGTGGTGCTGGACAACCGGCCTGGCGCCTCGGGCAACATCGCCGTGGATGCCGTGGCCAAGGCGGCACCGGATGGCTACAGCCTGGGCGTCGGCACTCCGTCCAACCTCGCCATCAACCCCTCCATCATGGGCATGCCGTATGATGTGGAGCGCGACCTGGCGGCGCTGTCGCTGTTCACCATCATCCCCACCATCCTCTGCGCCAACATCGATGCGCCGTTCCAGGATTTGCCCGGGCTGATAGCCCATGTCCGCGCCAACCCCGGCCTGCCCTTCGCGCACCCCGGCCCCGGCACCACGCAGCACCTCACCTGCCTTCGTCTGGCCGCCGATGCCGGGCTGGAGATGACGGCGGTGCCGTTCCGCGGCGGCGCGCCGGCGCTGCTGGAGGTCGTGGCCGGCCGCATCCTGTTCTACGTGGACAGCATCGGCGGGCCGCTACAAGCGGTGCGCGACGGCCGGGTTCGGGCCATCGCGGTCACCACCGCGCAGCGCCTGCCGCAACTGCCGGACGTGCCGACGATGGCCGAGACCCTGCCGGGCTTCGAGGCGCTGTCGTGGCTCGGCTTCATCGCGCCGCGCCGTACGCCGGCGCCCATCCTGGCCCGGCTTTCCACCTTGCTGGCCGAGGCTGGGCGCGATCCGGAAACAGCGCGCCGGGCAGCCGAGGGCGGTGCCATCCCGGTGGGCGGCACGGCGGAGGACTTCGCCGCCTTCATCCGGCTCGAAACCCAGCGCTGGGCGGCGGCCGCCCGCGCCAGCATTGGATCGCCCTCATGACCCCCCGACCGGCCGGCTCTGCCGTTGTCAGCCCCCCGCAGCGGCAGTGCCCTTGGCGCGGCCCTGCGCAGGGCCGCACGCCATGACGCTCGCCAGCTCAGCATCGGTCACCACCCAACTGTTGAAGAAGCACGGCATGCGCAACACCGCGGCGCGCGGGATGCAGCCGCTGGACCGCACGAACTGCGCCTTCATCGGCCGCGCCGTCACCCTTCGATATTTGCCGGTGCGGGACGACCTGCTGGACCAGCAATCGCTGTCCAACCCCAATGCCCTGATGCACCAGTTGATGGCCAAGGTCCGACCCGGCGATGCGCTGGTGATCGACGCCATGGGCACCATCGATAGCGGCATCCTGGGCGAGATGCTGGTGACCCGCCTGCATGTGCTGGGCGTGGTCGGCATCGCCTGCGACGGCGCGATGCGTGATTTGGCTGAAATCCGCTCCGTCGGCATGCCCTTGCTGTGCAAGGTCGGCGCGCCGCCGCCGAGCTTCGTCAACCTGATGCTGCAGGATGTGGACATCCCCGTCAGTTGCGGCGGCGTGACGGTCTTTCCTGGTGACAGCGTGGTGGCCGATGAGGATGGGGTGGCGATCTGCCCGGCGCATCTGGCCGACACGGTGATTCCCGATGCGGCGGAGCAAGACCGGGTGGAACGCTACATCCGGCAGAGGGTCGCTAAAGGCGAGCCGTTGCCCGGCCTTTACCCCATGAATGATGTGGTGATCCGCGCTTACAATCGCTGGGTGAACTCCGGCGAGGGTCCGGTATAGCCGTTCATTTCGTAGTCGAAGCAATATGACTGCACCGCAGCATCGATTTTCGTAAGAATGATGCCTGAATCGCACCGTTAGGCTGCAAATATTGCTTTCCCCTGCCGTTGCTTTGGGCTAAAAAAAATGGGCCGCGCGATAAATCGCGCAGCCCAAGTTTAGGGAGGAAACGCCAGTCACACGGCAGAAAGAGGACCAACCCTCTCTCTGACACCAAGATTGGCGAAACTGGCCGAGGCGGTCCACGTCAAACGGTCTCACGAAAGGCGAAAAAAGGGGCGGAAAGCCTCCGCCTGCCTGATACAAAAGCGGATCGTGCCCCAACTGGCGCGGTCCG
>CAXTJY010000374.1:0-4769 GCA_964244395.1 uncultured Rhodovarius sp. | reverse complement strand
CTTGCTGCCGGCCTGGCCATCCTGGCCTTTCTGGCGCTACGCCTCAGCTTCACGGACGAGGAGGCGGTGGTGCTGCGGCTGCAGCGCCTGGGCTGGCTGGTCTTCGGCGGGCTCTTCTTCCTCTCCTCCGGCTACCCCTGGTACTGGCTGTCGCTGATGCCGTTCCTAGTGCTGTTCGGCGCACCGGCCTGGTGGGCAGCGACGGTGCTGGGCTTCCTGCTGTACGATACCATCCGCGCAGACCCCGCCATTTCCTTCGAGATCCGCGACGCGGTGCACAGCATCGCCATGATCGCCGGCATATTCTATGCGCTGTGGGCCGGCAGAAGGGTGCGGGCGTGAGCCAGGAGAGACGCATGCGCACCGTCGCCGTCGCCATCATCTGCAAGACGCCGGAGGCGGGAAAGTCCAAGACGCGCCTGTCGCCGCCGCTACGCCCGGAGGAATGCGCGGCGATCTCGGCCTGCTTCATCGGCGATCTCGGGCGGACCATCGCCGCGTTGGAGCATCCGGCGGCGCGACCCTGTTCGGTGTACACGCCGGCGGGGTCGGAGGCGCAGTTGATGGAGATCCTGCCCGGCTTCGCGCTGACCCTGCAGGGCGAGGGCGACCTGGGCGCGCGGCTGGAGAAGGGGGTGCGCGACCTGCTGGCGGAAGGCCATGCCGGCGCCATCCTGATCAGCTCCGACAGCCCGACCCTGCCGCCGGCCATCCTGGAGGCCGCCGTGGAGGCGGTGCTGGACGGTGACCGCATGGTGATCGTGCCGGCCTTCGATGGCGGCTACACGCTGATCGGCCTGTCGCGGCCGCATCCTGAACTGTTCGCCGACATGGTGTGGAGCATCGAGACGGTCTTCACGGAGACGATGCGGCGCGCCCGCACCATCGGACTGGATCCCGTGGTGCTGGACATGTGGTACGATGTGGACGACGCCCCGTCCTACGCCATGCTGGAGGCGGAGCTGGACGGTAAGCCGCCGGCCTTCGCCCGACCCGGCACCCCGGCGCCGGACCCCGCGGCAACGCGCCGTTTCGTCGAGCGCCGACGCGCCATGGCGGCGCAGTGATGCAGGTCACCGTCATCATCCCCTGCCTGAACGAGGCCGAGCCGATCGGCGACGTGGTGCGCGAGGTGCTGGAACAGGACGTCGCCGAAGTGATCGTGGTGGATAATGGCTCGACCGACGCGACCGCTGCCGTCGCGCGCCAGGCCGGCGCCCGGGTCGTCAGCGAACCCACCCCCGGCTACGGCCGCGCCTGCGCCGCCGGGGTCGCCGCCGCGCAGACCCCCATTTTGTGCTTCCTCGATGGCGACGGCAGCGATGTGCCCGCCTTCATCCCCGCCATCGTCGGCCCGGTCATCGACGGCGCCGCGGATTTCGTCATGGGCAGCCGGATCACCGGGGTGCGCGAGCCGGGCAGCCTGACGCCGCAGCAGGTGCTGGCGGCGCGGCTGGCTGGGTTTCTGCTGCGCAAGACCTATGGCGTCGCCTTCACGGACATGTCGCCGCTGCGCGCCATCCGCGCCGATACGCTGGCCCGCCTTGGCATGGCGGAAATGACCTATGGCTGGAACCTGGAGATGCAGATGCGCGCCGCCGCAGGCGGACTGCGCTGCCAGGAGATCGCCGTGGACCACCGCGTCCGGCGCGGCGGCGAATCCAAGGTGTCGGGCGACCCGGTGGCCGGGATGAAGGCGGCGTGGAAGATCAGCACCACCTTCCTGCGCCTGGCTGCCGGGCTGCGCCGGGGCGGCAAGCCATGACGGCGCAGCGCATGTCAGCAGGCGAAGCGCACGGCCCTGACAGGAAACGGTCCGGTACCGTCGACCGCCAGCAAATCCCTCTGCTGCATGTTGTAGCTGCGGCCCTGCCACAGGACGCGCAGATCGGTGTCCGTCCAGGTCACGCTGTCGTCCGCATTCGTCGCGTAGATGTAGAAGGGCAGCGCCGGGTTGATCTGCAATGGATTGCCGCCCGCGATGAGCAGCATCTGGTCGCTGTTGGGCGCGAGGTCGAACCAGCCGAAAGTCTGCCGCGTGCCGCCCTCCGACACCGCGCTGACCAGCAGGGACAGGCGCTGCGCGCACTGGTTGATGGCGACGAGCGACGCCGTCTGCTGCTGCGCCTGGCCGGGCGAGGCCAGCCATGGGGAAAGCAGCAGGGCGCAGGCGACGGCGAGGGATGCAAGGGCACGCATCGGCGGGTTCCTTTCCATGTTCCTCGGAGGATGGTGGCTCTCGTCGCGCCTGGCCAGAGCCGGGACCTGGGGCCTTTGCCATGAAGGTCCTGCTCACCGGTGGCGCCGGCTTCATCGGCCAGCACAGTTTGGCCGTGTTGCTGGAGCGCGGCCACGAGGTCCGGGTCATGGATTCGCTGCGCGACGACGTGCATCACGGCCGCCCCTGGGCGCCGCCGGCCGGCGTGGAATTGCAGGTGGCCGATGTGCGCGACGGCGCTGCCTGCGACCGCGCGCTGGAAGGCATCGACGCGGTGATCCACCTCGCCGCCAAGGTCGGGCTCGGCGTGGATGTGCAGGACCTGCCGGACTACTCGTCCTCCAACGATGTCGGCGCCGCGGTGCTGCTTGCCGCCATGGCGCGCGCCGGCACCGCAAGGCTGACCCTGGCCAGTTCCATGGTGGTGTATGGCGAGGGGCTGGCGCTGTGCCCCACCCACGGCCCGGTGCCGCCGGCGCCGCGGCTGGAGGCCTCGCTGGCATCGGGTGACTTCGAACCGCCCTGCCCGATCTGCGGCCAGCGCCTGACGCCGCAGCTGGTGGCCGAGGCCACGCCGTTCGACCCGCGCAATGCCTATGCCACCAGCAAGGTGGCACAGGAGCTTTATGCCTCGAACTGGTGCCGGGTGACGGGCGGGTCGGCGGCGATGATGCGCTACCACAACGTCTATGGCCCCGGCATGCCACGCGACACGCCCTATGCCGGCGTCGCCGCCATCTTCACCTCGGCACTGCGGCGGGGTGAGGCGCCGCGGGTGTTCGAGGATGGCGGGCAGCGGCGCGACTTCATCCATGTCCGCGACATCGCCGCCGCCACCGTGGCGGCCTGCGAGCAGCACACGCAAGGGGTCGCCGCCTTCAACGTTGGCTCCGGCACGCCGCGCACGGTAGGCGACATGGCGCAGGCCCTGGCCACCGCGTTGGCCGGCCCGGTGCCGGTGGTGACCGGCGGCTATCGGCTGGGCGACGTGCGGCACATCACCGCGGATTCACGGCATTTGCGGGACGCGCTGGGCTGGGCGCCACGTGTGGCTTTCGAGGATGGCATGAACGAATTGGCGCACGCGCAAGCCGGGTAGCGTCCGTCTCCCCGGCATCCCCTGCCCCCTTCGCAGGGCCCGCTAATTCTTCGTCAGCCCCATCCGGATGACCTCGCCGGCCGGCAGGAGTGCCCCGGGTGCCCGGCACTGATTTGGCAGCGCCTCGAACTGCGCGTCGTCGAGGTCCATCACCACCACGAACTGCCCCAGCAGCGCCATGGCGTCCGCCGGCACCACCGCGCAGCGCGCCGCCTGCCAGGGCCAGCCGGCCCGCTGCATGACCAGGCTGATGCGGCCTGACTCCTCCCGCGCCACCGACTGGACCCGCCCCAGCACGCGCTGGTTCAGCCGGTTCTCCAGCACCTGGCGGCCGGTCAGGCTGCCGACCTGCACCGCCTGCGGATAGCGCGCGCGCGCCTCCGCGCTGCGCGGCGTCTCCTGCGCCGGCGCCGGCGCCGCCAGGCCCAGCAGGCCTATGAAGATCAGGCGCATATTCATGAAACAGTCCTTTCGCGGTGCGGCAACCCACCGGTAACCTTTCGCCCGACGCCGACGAACCATGCCCGCAATCACAGCCGGAGGCCTGCCTTGGTCAGCACATCGGTTTCGCCGCCCCCGACGCGCAGGTTACACCCCTGGCCGTTGCGGATCATGCACTGGATCAATGCGGCCGCCATCATCATCCTCATCATGTCCGGCTTCGGCATCTATAATGACGAGGCGATCTTCGGTTGGCTGTTCTTCCCGCATTGGGCAACCATCGGCGGCTGGGCGGCGGAGCACCTGCTGTGGCACTTCGCGGCGATGTGGCTGCTGGTGGTGAACGGGCTGGTCTACCTGGCCTATGGTTTTGTGACCGGTCGGTTCCGCGAGAAGCTGCTGCCGATCAGCGCCCGCGAGGCCATCGGCGACGTGCGGGACGCGCTGCGCTTCAAGCTCGCGCATGAGGACCTCACCGTCTACAATTCGGTGCAGAAGCTGCTGTATATCGGCGTCATGCTGGCCGCCATCGTGCAGGTCTGCTCGGGGCTCGCGATCTGGAAGCCGGTGCAGTTCTCCTGGCTCACCACCCTGTTCGGCGGCTTTCAGGGGGCCCGGCTGGCGCACTTCCTGGGCATGGCGGCCATTGCCGGTTTCCTGGTCGTGCATGTCGCACTGGCAGTGCTGGTGCCGCGCACACTGGTGTCGATGCTCACGGGCGGGCCGCGCGTGGCGCCGCGGGGGCAGAAGGCATGATCCCCTCTCCCTCCAAGTCTCGCCCCGCCGCCGCACCCGACCAGTCAATCCTCGACAGCCCGCTGGCGCGCGAGATCGATCGCCGCGGCCTGCTGCGCGGCAGCCTGTCGGTCGGCGCCCTGGCCATGCTCGGCGGCTGCGGCGCCAGCAACGCGCCGGCCATGGACGGCGTGCTGCGCGCCATCTCCCGTTTCAACGACCAGGTGCAGGCCTGGATCTTCGACCCGACCCGCCTGGCGCCGACCTATCCCGAAT
>CAXTJY010000373.1:0-4773 GCA_964244395.1 uncultured Rhodovarius sp. | reverse complement strand
GCCGCCCCGCGGACATCACCCGCAACCGCGGGAACACGGCCGGGTGCACCGCCAGCGCCAGAACCGGCTGGCCAGGCAGGGCGGCGAATTCCTCCGGCACCGCCGCGGCCGACGCGGAGGCGCACGCCAGAAGGGCGCGCCTATTCAACGCGGATGTTCGCGTCGCGCACCACGCGCGCCATCTCTGCCCGTCCATCTGAAACGAAGCGCGCAAACACTTCCGGGCTGCTGCCCACAGGTTCGGCGCCCAGCCCCGCCAGGCGCTCGCGCACAGCAGATTGTGCCAGCGCCTCGCTCACCGCGCCGAATAGCGCCAGCTGTAGCGCATCCGGCGTGCCGGCGGGAGCGAACAGGCTGGCCCATTCGCTGATCTCGACGCCCGGTACGCCGCTTTCGGCAAAGGTCGGCACCAGCGGCCGCAGGACGGTGCGCTGGCGGCTCGCCACCGCCAGAAAGCGTGCCCGCCCACTCTCCACGATCGGCCGCGCCGACAGCATGGTGATGAACACGGCGTCCAGCGCGCCGGCGGCCAAGTCGCGCGCCGCATCGGCGCCGCCGCGATACGGCGCATGGGTCAACGAGACGCCGGCCGCCTGGCTGAACTGCACCAGCCCCAGATGGCCGGCGGTGGCGTTGCCCTGGGTGCCGCAGGACAGCGCGCCGGGTCGCGAGCGCGCCCGCGCCACGAACTCGGCCAGCGAATTCACCGGCAACTCGGCCTTTACCGCCAGCACCTGCGGGAAGGTGACGACCTGGGAGATCGGCGCGAAGGCGGTGGCATAATCGAAGGCCAGGCCGCGCAGCACATGTGGGTTGACCAGGTGCGAGCTGGCATCGAACAGCAGTGTATGGCCATCCGCCGCGGCGCGGGCCACTTCGTAGCCGCCCAGCGAGCCACCGGCGCCGGTGCGGTTCTCCACCACCACCGGCTGCCCCAGCCGCTCCGCCACGCGCGGGAAGAGGGCGCGGGCGGCACTGTCGGCGGCACCCCCGGCGGCGAAGGGCACGATCACGCGGACCGCGCGGCTGGGGAAGACCTGGGCGAGAGCAGGTGTAGCCAGAACGCTGGCAAGGAGGGTGCGTCGTTGCATGCGCGCCTTCTACGCCATGCTGGGCACGTGGTCCAAATTCGGGTCGGCAAGCCGCGCGTTGCGTCCCGCCTTTCACGCCATGGCCAGCAGCCGGTCCAAATCCTGCTCCGCCCGGCAGGCGATGAAGCGGCCGGGGCGGTCCGGCATCGGTACCGCCGTCAGCCCGATATCGGCATAGATGCGCAGCCATTCCGGCCCGACATCCCAGAACGCCGGCCGCACGCCGGCCCGCTCGCAGGCGTCGCGGAAGCGCCAGATGGCAGAGATCCGGTCGACGATGTCGCCCGCCGGGTCGCCATGCGCCAGCCAGATCGGATCGCGGCGGGAGAAGGCCATGCCGGCGCGCCCGGCCTCGCCCAGCACGATGCCGTCGGCGGCGGGCGGCACCGTGCCGTGCCACCCCGCCAGCAAGGTGCGGCCGAAGCCGTCGAACTCAAGCGGCCGTATGCGGGCGGGCCGCAGCAGTCGGAACAGGCCGAACAGCCCCAGCACGGCGGTCAGCCCCACGGTGAAGCGCAGCGCATTCGGCGCATCGGCCTCGAACACCACCTCCCACCAGGAGCTGTCATGCACGTCCACCCGGTGGCCGACCAAAGCGAGGGTGATGCCACACACCGCCACAGCGGCCAGCGGCACCATCGCCTCCAGGCTCAGCGGCTCGGCCCACAGGCGGGAGCGGCGGTAGAAGGAGCCGCGCATGGTGGTCAGCAGCGTCGCCACCGCGGCGAAGGGCACCCAGGCATACCAGGCCTCGCCGCGCAGCCAGACGGTCAAGCCGCCCAGCAGCAGAAAAGTGATGGACAGGGCCCAGGCGATGGCCAACCGGCGGGCCAGACCATAGGCCAGCACGAGCAGCAGCGAGCCGGCCACGGAGGCCGCGAATTGCGAGGCGGCCGCCAGCGAATAGCTGCCCCAGATCGTCATCAGCCCGCCGCTCGCCGGCAGCGCGCCGATGAAGATGAGCAGCGCGCCGGACAGCGCGACCAGCCCGGCCATGGCCGGCGCCTCCAGCGCCTGGCCGCCGCTGGAGACGGCGGTGAAGCGCGCCAGGATGCTGCGGCGCTGGCCGATCTCGAAACCGGCGAAGATGGCGCCGGCGATGAAGAGCGGGATGATGTAGTAATACAGCCGGAAGACCAGTAGCGCGCCGATCACTTCGGCCGCGCCCATATAGGGCGACAGGCCGATCAGGATGGCGCTGTCGAACACCCCCAGCCCGCCGGGGACGCTGGCGAAGATGCCGAGCGCATAGGCGGCGAGGTAGATGCCGACGAAGCGTACGAAGGTCAGCCCCTCCGCATGCGGCAGCAGGGTATAGAAAATTGCGGCGGTGACGGCGACATCCACCGTGGCCAGCACCGTCTGCAACAGCGCCATCTTCAGGCCGGGCAGATCCAACTCATGGCCGAACACGCGGATGGTGCGGAAGAAGCGGCTGAGCAGCACATAGGCCACCACCAGACCCCACATCGGGATGGCCAATGCCTGCAACATCCATCGCGGCGTGTTGGCGCCGAACCAGGGCAACACCTCCGGCTCCATCATCAGCACCAGCCCCCCCAGCGCCATGCCGCCGAGCCCGAAGGTGAGCGAGGTAAACCCGATGACCTTGGCGATCTGTGCCGGCGTGTACCCCCACGCCGAGTAGAACCGGAACCGCACCGCTGCGCCCGACACGGCGGCGAACCCCAGATTATGCGCCAGCGAGTAGCCGCAGAAACTGGCGATCAGGCTGCGCCCCCAGCTCGCAGGCTTGCCGGCATAAATCGAGCCCAGCTTGTCGTAGATCGCCAGCACCGCATAAGCGGCAATGGTAAATCCAGCCGCAATCCACAACGCCTGATGCGAGATCGCCGCCATCGCCTCCCGCACTTGGGCGACCGACAGACTCCGAAACTCCCGCTGCACCACATAAATGGCACCGGCCAACAACAACACGCCGAAGACCGGGGCACCGTAGCGCTTGAGGAAGGGGAGCACCTAGCGACTTCCAGGGAGGGCTTTGCCCTCCCTGGACCCCACCCAGCAAGGGCCGAAAGGCCCCTGCACCCCAGGAGGTTGGGGTTTGGGGGAGGGGGCTGATGGTGCTGATCGAAAGGGCGCGCCTGCCCCCTCTCCCAAACCCCAACTTATCCACGGTCCAGGGGCGGGTCGCCCCTGGCGGGTGGGTTCGGGAGGGCAGAGCCATTCCGAGAGTCGCCACGTGCTCACCGTCCCAAAGCCCCACGGATCAGCGCCGTGCTGCGGGGTATGCCGTAGGCGGCGACGACCGAGCCGAAGCGGGGGCCTTCATCGGCGCCGAGCAGCACCTGGTAGAGGGCGTTGAACCAGCTGCGGCCCACGCCCATCGAGCCGTCCTTGTTCGGGGTGGCGAACGGAGGGCGCCGACCTGCATCGTAAATGATGTCCTGGATGGCGCGGGCGCGGTCGGCGCCGGCGGGCAGCGCGTCGATGCCTGGGGCGGCGGCTTCCAGGCGGGTTACCAGGTCTTCCAGCCCTTCGCGCTCCTCGGCCGTAGGGTCTCGCGGCTTGAGCTTGGGTCGGACGAAATCCTCGCAATAGGCGACGGCCCGACCGACCAGCGTGTCCAGGAAGGGGTGGCTGTCGGGCGACGTATCAGGCGCGTAGTTGCGCACGAAGGCCCACAGGTCGGCCGGGGTTTCGGCCGCGCTGACGGCGGCCAGGTTCAGCAGCGTCTGGAAGCTGAGCGGCGAGTAGGCGGATTGCGGCACCCGGCCGGCATGGATGTGCCAGGCCGGGTTGGCCGCGGCCTCCGGCAGTGGCACGCCCTGCGCGCGGTCGGCGTTCTGCAGGTACTCGTCCACCGCGCGCGGCACCACGTCGAAGAACAGCCGCTTTGCCCGGGTCGGCTGGTTGTACATGAATTGGCAAAGGCTTTCCGGCGGGCCGTAGCGCAGCCATTCGTCTATGGTCATGCCGTTGCCGGCGGACTTGCTGATCTTGTGGCCGTCCTCGTCCAGGAACAATTCGTAGGTCAGGTTCAGCGGCGGCTCGGCGCCCAGCGTCCGGCAGATCTGCGACGAGAGGCGAACGCTATCGATCAGGTCCTTGCCGGACATTTCGTAGTCCACGCCCAGCGCGTACCAGCGCATCGCCCAATCCGCCTTCCACTGCGCCTTGCAATGCCCGGCGGTGACCGGGGTTTCGAAGCGTGTGCCGGCCTCGTCGCGCCAGACCAGGGTGCCATCGCCCCGCACCTCGTCCATCGGCACCTGCATCACCACGCCGGTGACGGGGTGGATGGGCAGGAAGGGCGAGTAGGTGGCGCGCCGGTCCGGGCCCAGCGTGGGCAAAATGATGTCGCGAATGGCGTCATGCTTCTCGCACATCCGCAGCAGCGCTGCGTCGAAACGGCCTTGGGTATAATAGTCGGTGCTGGAGGCGAACTCGTAGTCGAAGCCAAACTCATCCAGAAACCCACGCAGCCGTGCGTTGTTGTGGGCGCCGAAACTGTCGTGGGTCCCGAAGGGGTCCGGGATGCGGGTCAGCGGCTTGCCAAGGTTGGCCAGCAGCAGCTCGCGGTTCGGCACGTTGTCCGGCGCCTTGCGCAAGCCGTCCATGTCGTCGCTGAAGGCGAGCAGGCGCGACGGCAGGCCGGTCAATTCGGTGAAGGCGTGCCGGACCCAGGAGGTGCGGGCGACCTCGCCGAAGGTGCCGATAT
>CAXTJY010000372.1:0-4775 GCA_964244395.1 uncultured Rhodovarius sp. | reverse complement strand
CGTGAGGCCGAGCCGCTGCCGCTGCTCCCGCTCGACCTGCCCACGCAACACCGCGCGCGCCGCCCCGGCCTGCGCCTGGTTTCCTGAAGGACGACGCCATGACCGGACGCATCGACGCCCGCCTCGCCGAGTTGGGGATCACCCTGCCCACCGCCATGGCGCCCATCGCCAACTACGTGCCGTTCGGCGTCACCGGCAACATCGTCGTCGTCTCCGGCCAGGTGCCGGCGCAGGACGGCACGATCGCCATCACGGGCAAGGTCACCGAGGGCGTGACGCTGGAGCAGGGCAAGGCGGCGGCCCGGCTGTGCTTCCTGAACGTGCTGACGCACCTGCGGACCGCCTGCGGCGGCGACCTCGACCGCGTCAAGCGTGTCGTCCGCCTCGGCGGCTTTGTCGCCGCCCCCCCGGGCTTCACCCAGCATGCCCTCGTCATGAACGGCGCGTCGGACCTCGCGGTCGAGATCTTCGGGGAGGCCGGGCGGCATGCCCGCACCACCATCGGCGTCCCCTCCCTCCCCGCCGATGCCGCCGTAGAAGTCGAGGGGATGTTCGAGATAGGCTGACGCGTCCATGAACCTGGAAGGAATACGCGATGCAGCCGAGTGTTCCACCCAATCTGCCGGTCGGGAGAATCAAGAGCTTCGGGCCATTCGGCCCGAAATACGAGGTGGGTGATGCGCTCCGACCCGTGGACGATGGCGACTGGTCGGTCGAGGTAACCTTGATCGAAAGCGGCGAGAAGGCCGAATACCGCTGGACACAGATGAACGATGACCCGGATGCCCGCTGATGTTCGCAGTCGCGTTCGACCTCATCGTCGCGGAAACCGAACGGACCATCCGAAAGGAGTGACGCAGGCCTACACCGAAATCGGCGCCATCCTTGGCGAGCA
Source organism: uncultured Rhodovarius sp. (assembly GCA_964244395.1). Lineage (GTDB taxonomy): Bacteria > Pseudomonadota > Alphaproteobacteria > Acetobacterales > Acetobacteraceae > Rhodovarius. Next base: position 3,880 of record CAXTJY010000372.1, on the reverse strand, counting down.
CGGATTCAGCCGGGACCAGGGTAGCTTATACGTCAGCGAGAACGAAGACCTGGCAAACCTGTTCCAGGTCATCTCCGCCCTGCGCGAACGGGCGTGGTTTCCGCGGTCCGTGCGGGACATCCGCGCCTTCCGGATAGAGCAATGGTCGGACTTTACCAGCGTCGTCAAAGGACGCTGAACGACTAAGCCCATTGGCCTCACCATCCCGCGCACCATCTGGTCAAGCATGCCCGACGGCCTTCCCAGCCTGAGCCTCACGCTCCATCCCCGCATCGCCGACATCCCGGCCGCCGACTGGGATGAGTGCGCCGATACCAGCAATCCCTTCGTCAGCCACGCCTTCCTGTCCGCGGTCGAGGATAGCGGGTCCGCCGGCACCCGCACCGGATGGCTGCCGCAGCACGCGGCGCTGCGCGACGGCGACCAGATCGTCGCCGTGGTGCCGATGTACGCGAAGGCCCACAGCTATGGCGAATACGTGTTCGACCATGGCTGGGCCCACGCCTACGAGCGCGCGGGCGGCGACTACTACCCGAAACTGCAGGTTGCCGCCCCGTTCAGCCCCGTCCCCGGCCGCCGCCTGCTGACCCGGCCCGGCATCGCGCCCGAGGCGCTGGGACAGGCGCTGGTGCAGGCGTGCACCGAACTGGGCCTTTCCTCGGTCCACGCGACGTTCTGCACGCGGGAGGAGTGGGACGCGCTGGGCCGGGCCGGATGGCTGCGGCGGATCGGCAAGCAGTTCCACTGGCACAATGACGGATATGCCACGTTCGACGACTTCCTCGGCGCGCTCGCCTCGCGCAAGCGCAAGGTGCTGAAGCGCGAGCGCCGGGACGCCAACGCGGCCGGCCTCACCTTCCTCACGCTGCGCGGGCACGAGATCAGACCGCACCATTGGGAGGCGTTCTACCGGTTCTATACCAGCACGGTGGACCGCAAGTGGGGCAGCGCGTACCTCACGAAGCGGTTCTTCCCGCTGCTGTCGGAGCGGCTGCCGGACAAGGTGGTGCTGATGCTGGCCGAGAAGGATGGCACGCCGGTTGCCGGGGCGCTGAACCTGGTGGGCGACGGGGCGCTGTTCGGGCGCAACTGGGGCTGCCGCGGCGACTGGCCGTTCCTGCATTTCGAGCTGTGCTACTACCGCGCCATCGACTACGCGATCGAGCACAAGCTGTCGCGCGTGGAAGCGGGCGCGCAGGGCGAGCACAAGATTCAGCGCGGCTACCTGCCGACGGCGACGTATTCGGCGCATTGGATCGCGCATTCCGGGCTGCGCCGGGCCATCGGCGAGTTCCTGGACCAGGAGCGGCCGGCGGTGGAGGAGGAGATGGCAGAACTGGCTACGCTGTCGCCTTATCGGCAGAACAGCGACGCGGAGTGAACGACAGGCAAGGGGCGCTGCCCCTTGACCCCGCCAAGGGCTAGCCCTTGGGACCCTGGACATACGGGGTTGTCGGGATCAGGCGGTCGATCTGCCAGGCTGCGGCGCCGGAGCGCTGCATCTCCGACAGCAGGAGGGGCACGAAGGCGGCAGCGTCCAGCCCGAAGGCCCGCCTCGCATGGTCGTGGAACCAGGGGCACGCAAGCAGGTAGGGTTCCACGGCCGCCCGTTGCAGGCCGTTCTCCATCATCAAGGCATGCGTGAAGATGCGCTTGCAGGCGTGCCATGCGATGCGCTCCGGCTCCCGCCGCCAGCTTGCGAGCCGCCGCCTTGCCCGGTCCAGGGCCGCCGAGACGTCGGCGATCGCCGGGCCATGGCCCGATAGCACCGTGGTGGGCGCGAGCGCCGCGATCGTTTCGATGGTGGCCTCCGCCCGGTCCAGCGCCGCCGGGTCGGCGTCCAGGTCCAGCCAGCCGAGATCGGCCTCGTGCAGCGCGTCGCCGGCGATCAGCACGCGTGTCTTCCGGTCGAACAGGCCGATCTGCGCCGCCGTGTGCCCGGGCAGGGCCACGACGTCCCATCCTTCGACCTCGTCCCCCGGCCGCAACGGCCGGTCCACCCGGTACGGTGTCATGTCCTGATGCAGCCACCAGGCGCGGCATACGTCCCGATCCCCTGCCTCGATCGCCGCCGCCTCGGACGCGGGTGCGGCGACGGACACTCCGAGCCCCTGCAAGGCGCTGTTCGCGCTGGCATGGTCGACGTGCCAATGGGTGTTGACGACCAGAGCGAGCGAGCCGGGCGCGACCCCACGCGCATTCAGCCACGCCCTGAGGTCGTCCACCTCGGGCGCGGAACCGGGGTCGACCAGCACCGGCCGGGACTCTCCCAGCAGGACTGTGTTGGCGCTGGGGTAGGGTCGCTGGAAGAAATGGGACATGCCGGCAGAGTGGGAGAACTTCGCCCAGCCCTCAACCCAGCCTGCAGCCGGGAAGGGCGATCGCTCGCGCGGCTCTGGCCTGGAAAAATGAACCACAGAGCGCACAGAGCACACGGAGGGCATGGGTTTCCCGAAACATCCTGGCCATGATCTATCGATTTTCTGGTCTTTTCCGTGTGCTCCGTGGTTGAATTTGCTGCACTGGCCGGTCGATCCGACCTTCAAGCGATCCCCCTGGCAGCCGGGGGGGGAGCACTCGTCGTTAACGTTTCGGTTCCCTTCCGGTTCCAATGATGCTCGATGCGGTGCCTGCTTCAGGATACTCTCGGGTCTTCGCCGCCGCCGGGCTGGACGCGTCTTGCCGCCTACGAGCTGCCAAGGCTGCGGCGCCGGATCGACTCCGTGCTCGTCGCTCCGGGCGCCGTGCTCGCCTTCGCGTCGGACCGGGCGACCGCGGAGGCGGCAGCGATCGACCTCGCCGACTTCCACGAGGGATGCCGCAACCTTCCGGTCATTCCCGTCGCCATGCTGAACGGCGAGCGCGTGCGGGCGCAGCATCCGTTGCCGTTCCCGGGCGCCGCCCCCGTGGTGGCGTGCACGCGCCTGCTGCTGCCGGGCCTGCTGGCCCATGTCGCGGGGTTCCCGCCCCTGGCGGGCTTCGATCCGGCAGGGTGGGCGGCCGCCGCTTATAGACCCGTCCCGGGCCTGATGGAGGCAGCGTGCGCGCTGTATGCCCGGCATGACGCCGCGCACCTCCTGCTCGCCAACTCGGGACGCGGCGAGCTGGATCAAACCCGCACGGCGGTGCTTGCCTCGATCGAAGCCGCGCGGGCGGCCGGAGAGCGGCGGATCGTGTTCGTCACCGGCCTTCCCGGCGCCGGTAAGACGCTGTGCGGCCTGGACCTGGCGTTCCGGCCGGGAGGGGAGGCCGCCTACCTGACCGGCAACCCCGCCTTGCTGCACGTGCTGCGCGCCGCGCTCGTGCGCGACGCCGCCGCCGCGGCCTGCCCGCCCGCGCCGCGCGGCAACGGGTCCAGGCGGTGGTTCAGCCGCTGCACGCCTTCCGGGACCACCACCTGGTCCGCACCGGGGCGCCGCCCGACCGCGTGCTGGTCATCGACGAGGCCCAGCGCTGCTGGACCGCGGCTTTCGCCCGCAGCAAGACCCGCAACCGCGCGGTGACGCTGACGGACTCCGAACCTGCCCACATCCTCGACATCATGGCCCGGCACGAGGGCTGGTGCGCCATCGTCTGCCTGCTGGGCGGCGGGCAGGAGATCCACGCCGGGGAGGGCGGCCCGGCGGCCTGGGGCGAGGCGCTCGCTGCCCGTCCCAGCTGGCGGGTGGCCGCCCCGCCCGCAGCCGCACAGGCCAGCGATCCCCGGCAGCGCCTGGCTGGAACGATCGACGCGGTTCCGGCCCTGCATCTCGGCCGACCCGTGCGCGCCTTTCGTGCGCCCGTCCTGGTTGCCTGGGTGGAGGCGATGCTCGCCAACGACCCCGCCGCCGCGCGCAGGTTCGCCTGGCCGGAGTTGCCGATCCGGTTGACCCGCTCGCTC
>CAXTJY010000371.1:660-4783 GCA_964244395.1 uncultured Rhodovarius sp. | reverse complement strand
GGAAGCCCGTTGGGCTTTCCATCATCGGATGGCGCGGCGCCGACATGATTCTGATGTCGATCGCCAAGGCGCTCGCCGCCGGATAGAAAGGCGTCGGCGCCGGACCCGCTCGCCTGTCAGTCCTTGTAGTCGGGCTCCTTGCGGTCGAGGATCCGCTTCAACGCGTCGAAATGCCATTCGGCATTGGAACGGCCGCCATATTGGGGCGCGGTGGCGCGATAGGTGCTGATGGTGTGGTCCACCACCTCTTCCGGCAGGCGCTTGAGCGGCCGGTTGGTCCACATGGCGTAGAGCTGCACCTGGGCCACGCGCTCCATGTAATAGAGCCGGTCATAGGCCTCGGCCACATTCCGGCCGACCGTCGCCACGCCGTGATTGGCCATGATCAGCACCGTCTTGTCGCCGATGATGCTGGCTAGCCGCTCGCCCTCGGAGGGGTCGAAGGCGGGGCCGGTATAGGTCGGGTCGTAGGCGGTACGCATCATGGTGCCGAGTTCGGTCTGGCCGATCGGCAGGATCTGCGGGTCTTCCAGCCGCGCCAGCGCTGAGGTGTAGGGCATGTGCGTGTGGAACACCGCCGCCGCGCTATCCAGCAGCCGGTGCATCGGTGCGTGGATGCAATAGGCCGAGCGCTCGACCATGCCCTCGCCCTCGCGGATCTCACCATCATAGCCGACTTCCATGAAGCAGGAGGCGGTCACCTCGCTCCAGTGCGTGCCGAAGGGAATCTGGTAGTAGCGGTCGTGCGAACCGGGCACGCGCAGGGTGAAGTGGTTGAAGATGCCCTCATGGAACCCATCGCGGACAGCGAGGCGATGCGCCGCCGCCAGGTCGACACGCGCCTGGAGGCGTGCGTCGGCCAACGCGATATCCGGGGCGGAATGGTTTTCAAGCGGCATGGCGGCGTCCTTCTGCGGCGGGGTGATGCTGGTGGGGCAGCGCGTCGGGCAGGCGCAAGCTGCCAGGACGCGAACCATAGGTGTTGGGCGATGCGCGGGACAAGCGCCTTAAAGGCGTGCCCTATTCATGCCCTCGCCCCCGCCCCCATCGTCCGGCCCCACTCCGCCAAGCGGCCGGTTGACGGTCGGCATGCCGACCGCACGGTTCACGAGATGCATGCGGCCAGGCGCACCATGGCGCACGGCAGAGGGTGCCCGGCGAATCGCAGCGCAACACCGGCGGCATCCCCCGCAGCGGGGGATGCTGGCCGCCCGGGAGTAGCCGAATATCGCCGACAATCCGTCCCAGCCGAGGCGCGCCCGAATGCCCACCGCCGCATGACGCCCGCCCGCCCCACCATGCGCCCCGCCAGCCCCGACCAACTGGACCGCATGCTGCGCGTGGTGCCCAGCTCGTCCTGGATCACCCTAGTTGCGCTTCTTCTTCTATTGGCGATGGGCCTGGGCTGGAGCGTGCTGTCGCACGCCGCGACTACCGTCCCGGCCCGCGGCATCCCGCTCAGCCCGCAGGGCGTGGCCGACGTCGTCGCTCCGGCGGCCGGCCGGTTGGACCGCTTCCTGGTCCAGCCCGGCGAACGGGTGCGCGCCGGGCAGCCCGTGGCGATGCTCGACCAGCCGGAACTGGACGCCGACCTGGCCCGCACCCGCACCGAGCGCGAGAAGTTGGAGGACCAGCAAGCGCAGATCCGCGGCTTCCTGGCCATGGAGGCAGAGTCCCGGGCCCGTCTCGCCGCCGGCCTTGGGCAGCGCCTGCGCGGCCGCGCCGCCGGCCTGCGCGCGCTGGAGACGACGACCGCTGAAATGGCCGCCACCCAGCAGGAATTGTTCCAACGCGGCCTCTCCTCACGCGATCGCGTCCTCACCACCCGCCGTCAGCTTGAGGAGGTGCAGGGTCAACGCAACGAGGCCGAAGGGGCCCTGGCGCAGCTCGGCGCAGATGCCGAGGCCGCCCGCATCCGCGCCGAGCGCGAATTGCTCGACCTGGGCATGCGGCTGTCCGCGAATGCGCGCGACATCGCCTGGGCGGAAGCCGAACGCGCCCGGCGCGGCACCGCGCTGGCCCCGGCCGATGGCCTCGTCGTCGAGCAGGTGATGAACCCAGGCGAGGTCGCGGCGGCCAGCGCCCCCATCCTGCGCATGCTGCCGGGAGAGGCCGGGGCCGGGCTGGTCGGCCTCATCTACATCCCGCCTTCCGCCGGTCGGCGGGTGCAGCCGGGCATGGCCGTGCAGCTGATGCCGGCCGCGGTGCGAGTGGAACGCTTCGGCTTCATCGAGGGCGAGGTGCTGGACGTCTCGCCCATTGCCGCCACCCGCGAAGGCATGCTGCGCACCCTGAAGAATTCCACCCTGGTTGAGCAATTGTTGCGCGACGGCGCGCCCATGCAGGTGACCGTCCGGCTCTCGTCCAACGCCGCCAGCGCCACCGGCTTTCGGTGGTCCGCCGGACCGGGCCCCGAGATGGTGCTGGGCCCGGGCACCATGGCGACCGCGCGGATCGTGACCGAGCGGGTGCCGATCATCAGCCTGGTGCTGCCCCAGGCCGAATACCTGCTGTCCAGCCTTGGGCTCTGAGCCGCGCCGCGCCCGACGCGTCCGCACGCCCACCATCCTGCAGCTGGAGGCGGTGGAATGCGGCGCGGCGGCGCTGGCAATGGTGTTGGCTGCGCACGGCCTGTGGGTCGCGCTGGACGCGTTGCGGGCCGCCTGCGGGGTTTCGCGCGACGGCAGCAGGGCCAGCTTCATGCTCACCGCGGCCCGCGGCTACGGCATGGAAGCCCGCGGCTTCCGCCGCGACACGGATGCCCTGGCCACCACGCCCGTGCCGGCCATCGTCTTCGTCAACCGCAACCACTTCATGGTGCTGGAAGGCACCGGCCCCGACGCGTTTTTCCTGAACGACCCCGCCGGCGGCCGGCTGACCATGGATGCGGAGGAGTTCGGCCGCGCCTATTCCGGTATCGTGCTGACCTTCGCGCCGACGCCGGACTTTCGCCCGGGCGGCAGGCGGCCGCCGGTCACCACGCGGCTGCTGGCCTGGCTGGCCCGCTCGCGCGACGCCATCGCGCACATCCTCCTCACCGGGGCCAGCCTGATCCTGCTCGCCCTCGTGCTGCCGGGCTTCACCCGTATCTTCATCGACGACTACCTGATCGACGGGCAGGAGCGTTGGGTGCCGTGGCTGCTGGCGGCCATGCTCGCGGCGGCGCTGGCCCAGGCCATGCTGACCTGGATGAACGCGGCGGTCCGCCGCCGCCTCGGCACCCAGGTGGCGACGCAGGCGGCGACGCGCTTCGTGCACCGGCTGCTGCGCCTGCCCATGCGGTTCTTTTCCCAGCGCCATGCCGGCAGCATCGGCAACCGGGTCACGCTGGCGCGCGACCTCGGCCTGCTGTCGGGCAGCGGCGCGCCGGATCTGGCGATCCAGGGCATCACCATCCTGGCCTTCCTGCTGGTGATGCTGGCCACCAGCCCGCTTCTCGCCAGCCTCGCCTTGTTCATCGCCTGCGGCAACCTCGCAGTCTTCCTGCCGCTGCGCCGCCGGCTGGAGGAGCTGCGGGTGAAGGCGACGCTGGACGAGATGAAGCTGGACGGCCGCACCATGCAGGGTCTGCAAATGGTGGAATCCCTCAAGGCCACGGGCGCCGACGACCCCTATTTCGAGCTGTGGGCCGGCCAGCAGGCGCTGGTGGTCAATGCCCGCCAGCAGATCGGGCGGACCGAGGCCATCTTCGCCGCCATGCCGGTGTTCATCGGCCGGGTCATCCTCGCCGCGGTGCTGGCCACGGGCGGCTGGCTGGTGATGCGCGGCCAGCTCACCCTCGGCACCCTCATCGCCTTCCGCCTGCTGCTGGACGGCTTCTACACCCCCGTCCTGGCCCTGGTGCAGGGGGCGGTGCAGATGCAGCTCGCCCGCGCCGTGATGGACCAGCTCGACGATGTGCTGACGCATCCCGCGGCCGGCGAGTTCGACGTGACCGACAGCGCCGCGGCGTCGCGCCCCGCTGCCGCCGGCCTGGGCATGGTGCGCCGCCTGACCGGCCGGGTCAGCCTGCGCGACGTCAGCTTCGGCTACAGCCCGCTGGAGCCGCCGCTGATCCAGGGCTTCGACCTCGACATCGCGCCCGGCGCCCGCGTGGCACTGGTCGGTGCATCCGGCAGCGGCA
>CAXTJY010000371.1:0-650 GCA_964244395.1 uncultured Rhodovarius sp. | reverse complement strand
TCGACGGTCGGCAAGCTGATCTCCGGCCTGCACCAGCCCTGGTCCGGCGAGGTGCGGCTGGATGGCCGCGCGCTGGCCGACATTCCCCGCTCCATGCTGCGCAATTCGCTGGCGGTGGTGGACCAGGACATCGTGCTGATGGAAGGCAGCGTGCGCGACAACATCACCCTGTGGGACGCCACCATGCCGGAGGCGATGGTGGTGCAGGCGGCCAAGGACGCGGCGATCCATGAGGTGATCGTCCAGCGCCCGGGCGGCTACGGCGCGCATGTCGAGGAAGGTGGCCGCAACTTCTCCGGCGGGCAGCGCCAACGCATGGAGATCGCCCGCGCGCTGGTGACCGGCCCGACCCTGCTGGTGTTGGACGAGGCGACCAGCGCGCTCGACCCCATCGTCGAGGAGCAGGTGATGGAGCGGCTGCAACGGCGCGGCTGCGGCCTGCTCATCATAGCCCACCGGCTGAGCACGGTGCGCGACTGCGACGAGATCGTGGTGATGGAGCAGGGCCGGGTGCTGGAACGGGGTAACCACGCCGACCTCCTGGCGCGCGGCGGCGCCTACGCCCGGTTGATCGAGGCCTGACGGCGATTCTGCACCGTCTCACCCTGAGCGGTCTGGCGCGGGCCGAGGGACGCGTGCGCGAAACCGCC
>CAXTJY010000370.1:0-4786 GCA_964244395.1 uncultured Rhodovarius sp. | reverse complement strand
AGCAGCACGGAGAAGGCGGTGCGGCCATGCGGGCTGTCCACCGCACCGCGTTCCTCCAGCATCTGCATCACGATGGCGGTGGAGGACAACGCCAGGCCGAGGCCGGCAACGATGGAGGCGTAGAGGGGGCGGCCGGCGACGAAGAGCGGGTAGAGGGCGAGCAGCGCGCCCGACACCACCACCTGCGCAGTTCCCAGGCCGAAGATGTCGCGCCGCAGCGACCACAGCCGGCGCAAGTTCAGCTCAAGCCCGATGATGAACAGCAGCAGTACGATGCCCAGCTCAGCGATGCCGGTGACGCGGCCGGGCTCGGAAAACAGCCCCAGCGCAAAGGGGCCGATGGCGATGCCGGCGGCGATGTAGCCGAGCACCGAGCCCAGCCCCAGCCGCTTGGCCAGCGGCACCGCGATGACGGCGGTGGCCAGCAGGACGATGGGTTCGAGGAGGGAAGCGGCGTGGGCGTCGGCCATGGGTACGATGGTAACAGCGCGTGGTGGCGACGGCCACGACGGCGGCGGGATTCATCACTTCCTCAGGCTTTCTTGATACGGATCGACCCTACCAACACTGCCAGGTCGATGCATGCAGACGATCCCCAGCCTTGCTCTCCCGTCCCTCTTCCGCAACGCCGGATTGATGCTGCACCAGGGTGACTTCATTCGTGGTTCGACGGGCGATGACGAGCTGCGCGGCGGCGTGGGGGACGACACCCTGGATGGCGGAACGGGCGACGACACGCTGATCGGCGGCGCGGGGGACGACATCTACCTGGTCGATGCCATCGCCGACGTGGTCCAGGAAGCAGGCGGCGCAGGCACGGATTCAGTGATCGTCACGGTCAATGGCTGGGTGACGCCGGACCACGTCGAATTCATCTGGCTGGCCGGCATGGCCTTCCTCGTTACCGGCGGCGCCGCGGGCGAGCAGATCGTCGCCAACCCTGTCACCGGCGGCGCCATCAACGGCGCCGGCGGGGATGACACGCTGTGGGGCAGCGCATTGACCGAATATTTCCTGGGTGGCGCGGGCGACGACACCATCCGCGGCGGCGGTGGTGCCGACACGATGCTGGGCGGCACCGGCGACGACCAGTACATCATCGACAGCACCGCCGCCGTGGTCCTGGAGAATTCCGGCGAAGGCAGCGACACCGCCTGGGTCTCGGTAAATGGCTGGGTGGCGCCGGACCACATGGAGGTCATCCGGCTGGCCGGCACCGCCTTCTTCATCACCGGCGGCGGCGCCGGCGAGCAGATCGTCGCCAACCCGATCACCGGCGGGGCGATAGATGGCGGCGGCGGCGCCGACACGCTGAGCGGTACTGGGCTCACCGAATACTTCGTGGGTGGCGCGGGGGACGACGTCATCCGCGGCGGCGGCGGCGGCGACACCATGCTGGGCGGGGTGGGTGACGACCAGTACATCGTGGACAGCACCGCGACTGTCGTCATCGAGAACGCGGGCGAGGGCACCGATGCCGCCTGGGTGTCTGTCAATGGCTGGGTGGCGCCTGGCCACATCGAGATCATCCGGCTGGCCGGCACCGCCTTCTTCATCACCGGCGGCGCATCGGGCGAGCAGATCTTTGCCAATCCGGTGACCGGCGGGGCGATCAACGGCGCCGGCGGCGATGACACGCTGTGGGGAACCGGACTGACCGAATACTTCGTCGGCGGCGCGGGCAACGACGTTTTCCAGGGCGGTGGCGGCGCCGACACCCTGCTGGGTGGTGCGGGCGACGACCAGTATGTGGTTCTGTCCGCCGACACGGTTATCCTGGAGAATCCCGGCGAGGGCTATGACGTCGGCCTCTATGGCGTGTCCGGCATGACCATGGCGCCCAATCTGGAATGGGCCAGCCTGATCGGCAACGCAGCCAGCGTCACTGGCAACGCGCAGAACAACACCATCGTCGGCAACTCTGCCCTCGACAACGTCCTTCTGGCCGGCGGGGCGGGCCACGACACGATTTATGGCGGCAGCGGCGCCGACCTGTTCCGTGGCGATGCGGGCGACGACTTCCTGTATTCCGGTGGCGGCGCGGATGTCTTCGCCTATCAGGGCCCGGGTTTTGGCTACGATGCCATCAGCGGTTTTGCGCAGGGTGCGGCGAAGCTGGACTTTCGCGGTTCCGGCATCGGCTTCGCTGATGTGTTCCTGCGCAGCACGAACGGCAACACGCAGGTGGAAGTGCAGGGAGACGCCGTCCTCGTCTTCGGCGTCGCCAGCATGACGATCGGCGACTTTCTGTTCTGAACGACGCCTGCTTCACAATGGAGAATGTGCATGCAAGCTTAATGAATGCAAAAGATCTCCAGTTTCGCCATTCAACTGGGCAACGCCAACGCGGCGCAACTGCTGGCTTCGCCGCACGACCTGCTGATACTGGAGGGTCTGCCGGGCGGCGGCACGCCACAGGTGGCCGATGCCCAAGTCAGGGCATTGGTGCAGCAGGGCCGCAACGTGGTCGGCTACGTCAACGCGGGCGTCACCGACAGCTTCCGCCCGTATTGGAACAGCAACTGGACGATCGTACCGCCCGGCACTGATCAGAAGGAGTGGGACCGGCAACCGCTGTCCAGCGACCCTACCATACCCGACTGGCTGAAGAATCGCCCGATCAACGAATTCGGCCGTGCCGTGGATTTCACCGACGCGCGCTGGCAGTCCATCGTCATCGACTACGCCGTCGATCTGGTGCGGCGCGGCTACACCGGCGTCTTCATCGACGACACGCTCAGCTACTTCACCCTGGCCCGCGCCGGCTACGGCACGGCCGATGCGCTTGCAACGGAGATGATGCGCTTCGTCGTCCGCATCGACGACGCGATCCGGGCGGTCAACCCCAATGCGGTGACCATCGTCAATGGCTCACCCTACATCGTCACCGACGTCAACGGCGGCATCACCACCGCGGCGAGCCAGGCCTACCTTGGCGCGGTCGATGCGGTGCTCCTGGAGAATTTGTATAATCAGCCGGCCGCCTATCAACAGGCCCGCAGCTTCATCCAGCCGTCGGTTCAGCTGCTGGCCACCGAAGCGACCGCCGGCGGCCTGGGCAGTACCAGCTTCATCCGCAGCGCCCTGGAGATGGGCATCACCCCCTACGTGCACGACGCGGACTATGCCGGGCTGCACGATCCGATCAATGCGGGAACCGACGGCCCGGACACGCTGCTGGGCGGCACCGGCCCCAACCGCATCGATGGCGGCGGCAGCAGCGACGTCATCAACGGCCTGCAGGGGGATGACGCGCTGCGCGGCTCGGCCGGCGACGACGTGTTGGACGGCGGCACCGGCATCGACACCTTGATCGGCGGCGAGGGCCAGGACACCTATGTGGTCGATGCGCTGGGCGATGTGGTGCAGGAGCTGGCCGGCCAGGGTGTCGACACGGTCTATGTGACGATCGATGGCTGGGTAGCGCCGGCCAATGTCGACATCATCCGCCTGACCGGCACCGCCTTCATCGTCACCGGCAGCGCGGGCAGCGAGCAGATCGTGGCGAATCCCGTTACCGGTGGGGCCATCAACGCCGCCGAGGGAAACGACACCCTGTGGGGCAGCGCATTGCAGGAGTATTTCACCGGCGGCGCCGGTGACGACATCTTTCGTGGCGGTGGCGGCCCGGACTTCATGCTGGGGGGGACCGGGGACGACCAGTTCATCGTCGAGAACATCGGCACTTCCATCACCGAGAATGCCGGCGAAGGCACCGACACGGCCTGGTTGACGGTGAACTTCTGGACGGCGCCGGCGAACCTGGAGATCATCCGACTGGCCGGCAGCGCCTTCTATGTCACCGGCAGCGATGGCAGCGAGCAGATCGTCGGCAACCCGATCTTCGGCGCGGCGATCAACGGCGGCGGCGGCGACGACACGCTGTGGGGCTCTGGGTTGGACGAGACGTTCGTGGGCGGCGCGGGTGACGACATCATCCGCGGTGGCGGCGGCAAGGACAGCATGACGGGTGGCCTTGGCAACGACCAGTTCATCGTGCAGTCCAACGACACCGTCATCACGGAATTTGCCGGCGAGGGCTACGACACCGCCTGGTACACCGTGTCGGGCATGACGATGACGGCGAATGTGGAACGGGCCAACCTCTCAGGCGCTGCCAACGCCGTCGCCGGCAATGCGCAGGACAATTTGATTGTCGGCAATACGACCCTGGGCAACGCATTCCTCGTCGGCGGCGAGGGCAGCGACACCATCTTCGGCGGCGCCTTCGCTGATCTGTTCCGTGGCGATGCGGGCAATGACTTCCTGTATTCCGGCGGGGGTGCCGATCGTTTCGTCTATTCGGCAACCGGCTTCGGCTACGACAGCATCAACGGGTTTGCGCAGGGGGCCGCCAAGCTGGACTTCCGTGGCTCCGGCATCGGCTTCGCCAACGTCTTCCTGCGCAGCGCGGGCGGAAACACGCAGGTGGAAGTGTTTGGCGACGCCATACTGGTGTTCGGCGTCAGCAGCCTGACGGCCGCCGACTTCCTGTTCTGACCGGTCAGGTGAACCAGAGCAGCCCGTCCGACTCGCGCGGCACCGGCAGCGCCGCCCGGGTCAGCCCGGTCCAGGTTACCGAGGTATCGATGATGCCGGAGCCGTCGAGGTCGGCGTGCAGGGTGACGCCGCGATAGCCCGCCGTCCCGTCCTGATCCACCCACAGCAGCCGGGAGACGCCTGGGCGGTAGCCGAAGAGGGACAGCTGTTCCCCGCCCTGCCAATCGGTGATGGTGCCCCAGGTCACGCCGCCGCCGCGACCGTCGAGGAAGAAGATATCGATGCC